>NZ_JBTIXF010000011.1:0-145242 GCF_055793945.1 Plantactinospora sp. A48
CCGCCGGTGTGGCTTCCCGGACCGACGAGGCATAAAAAATTCCGCGGGTTCGGGCGGCGGGGCGGGGGTGGGTTGCGGCCCGCGGGGAAAAAAACACCTGGGCCGCGTTCGGTCAGCTACGGATCAACTGCCACTGCTGGTTGGTGCCACTGTTGAGCGACCACTGCACCACCGCGGCACCGTCGGAGGTGGACTGGCCGTACACGTCCGCGGCCAGGCCGCTGGCCCGGTTGACGATGGTGTAGTAGCCGCCGCCGGTCGGCTGGAGGGACCACTGCTGGTTGGTGCCGCCGTTGGCGGTCCACTGCTGTAGTTGCAGTCCGGCGGTGGTGCTGCCGGCGTTGACGTCGAGCATCTTGCCGCTGGCCGTGTAGCGCAGGGTGTAACCGCCGCCGGACACCGAGGTGATGGTCCAGGTGGGGCTCCCGGACTGCTGGACGACCTTGGCGCCGTCGGCGGTGGAGCCGCCGGACACGGTCATCGCCTTTCCGCTGTTGCGGTTGACGATGCGGTACGTGCCGTCCGCCACCGGGCCGCCGCTGCCGCCGAGGGTGAAGTACTCGACCGAGTCGGTGAACGTGCTGGTGGCTCCCTTGGTGGTGGTCAGGGTCAGGTACAGCCGGCTGCCGCTGCCCGGGGTGGTGAAGGTGACCGGTTGGGTGACCCGGGAGCCGAGCGGGATGGTGAGGGTGGTGTTGCCGGATGCGACGACCGCACCGGTGGGGCTGTCCTGCCGGGCGGTCCAACCGAAGCCGACGGAGGTGTCGCTGAGGTCGTCGTTGAAGACGGTGATGTTGCGGGTGACGGAGGAGTTGTAGGTGTAGTTGCTGACCGCCTGCGGCAGCGGGAACGTGCCGTTGGCGTCGGAGGCGCCGGAGGCCGACCAGTAGGGCAGATCGATCGCGGCGACCGGGTTGAAGGCGGCCTGGACGCGCTGGATCTGCGGGTTGCTCCACGGGTCGGGCAGGTTGTCGGCGCCGTAGAGGGGGTGGCCGCCCTCCTCGGGGGTGAAGTCGGTGCTGCGTACGCCGGGGACGAATCCGGCCCAGGCCGACAGCAGGGTGTACGGGCGCAGGTCGGCGGCGTCCTTGCCGCGCTTGGCGGCGGTCGCCGTGGCGAACCACTCGAAGCCCTTCTTCGTGTTGCACGCCGACCAGACGTACTCGCCCTCGCCGTCCGGGCGGCCGGACGCCGGCCTCACCGCCTCGCCGTACTGACCGACGCCGTCGATGTAGTGCGCGAAGATCGCGAAGTTGGCGTACCGCATGTTCGGGTACCGGCTGGCTGAATCGGCGCCGGGGGCGGCGTCGATGCTGATCGGGCGGGTGCCGTCGGCGCCGTTCATCGCGGCGTAGAGGTCCTGCTCGAACTGCTCCGAGTCGCTGCCGAAGGTCGGCTCGTTGGCCTGGCTCCACCGGACGACCGCCGGGTGGTTGCGGTCGCGCAGCGTGAGCTGGCGGGCGTGCGCGACCAGGTAGTCGTGGCCGGCGACCAGGTCCTCCGCGCCGCCACGGATACCGGTCTCGTCGATGATCATCAGGCCCATCTCGTCGGCCACGTCGAGCATGTACGGGCTGGCCGGCTCCTGGTGGATGCGTACCACGTTGTAGTTGAGCCGCTGGTAGTTGTCCACCGCCTGGGGCCAGCCGCCGTTGCTACCGGAGGGGGCCAGGAAGCCGGGCAGGGTGTCGTACGCGTCGCCCTTGCCGCCGTTGTTGACCCGGTCGTAGTCGGCGCCCTGCAGGTTGTCGCCGCGGTAGTTGATCCGGGCGCCGTTGAGGTAGTAGTACTCGCCGTTCTGGCTGCTCTGCCGGAAGCCGAACCGGTAGCTGGCGTCGCTGGTGTGTCCGTCGTCGGTCGCCGCGTGTACCGCCAGACGGTGCAGTTGGGCGCGGTAACCCTGCCGGTAGGGCACGTTCGGCCACCAGTACGAGGCGGTGCCGAGGTTCCACCCGATCGGCCCGACGGTGACCGTGGCGGTCCCGTGCGCCGGCACGCTGACCGTGCGGCTGGGCAGCGCCGGGTAGCTGAACGATCCGCCACCGTCGGAGGCGAGGTCACCGGTCAGGGTCACCGAGCGGGCGCTGCCGGAGGTGTTCGTCACGGACACGTCGTAGCTGAGCGTCTGGTCCGCGACCGAGGTACGGACGAACGTGTCGCTGACGTACACGGCGGGGTACACGCGCAGGAAGGCCGAGCGGAAGATGCCCTGGGGGACCGCCTCGGACCAGTCGGCGGCCACCGCGACCAGGTACTTGCCGGTCCCGCTCTTCAACGCGCCGCGACCCTTCACGTCCACGCTGATCGTGTGGGTGCTGCCCGGTGCCGCGTACGCGCTGATGTCGAACTTCGACGGCGTGAAGGCGGTGGTCTGGGTGGCGACCACCCGGCCGTCCACCGACAGCGTCGCCTGGTGGTTCACCGCACCGAACTCGATCCAGGTCGCCTGCGGCTGTCCCGAGTCCGGCACGGTGATGCTGCGCGAGTACACCGCCTGGTTCACGTCGGTGAAGCCCTGCTTGTACCAGCCGCCACCGGGCACGGCGATCGATGTCGTGCCACGGCCCGCCGGCGTGAAACTCCAGGTCCCGGCCAGGTCGACCGAGGCGACTGCCGCGTTACCCGCGGCGGTGCCGTCCGGTGCCCCCACGCCGGCGGCGGAGGTGGCAACCGCCGCCGCGGCAGATCGGTGCGTCCCGGTCGACGCACCCGGCTGCGTCCCGGTGGAGGCGGCGGACGCGGCCCCGGCCGGCGCCGCTAGAGCCGCGGCGGTGAGGATGGCCACCACCGCCGACCTGCGGAGCGGCCGCCGGACGGCGACCGGTGGAGTGTTCTGGGACATGCGAACCCCTCATCGTCGTATCCATCAGATGTTTCCTGGCTCTGATCCACCGTCACGTCCTGCTGGCCGCACCGCCGGTTGGGCGGGGTCAGGGCTGGGCCAGCGCCGGTGAGCGAGCGGCCACCGGTGAGTCGAACCAAGTTGACAGGACAATTGGATGCTAGGAGCTTCATCAATGAAGGTCAATGAGAGGGATTCGCGGGACCCTCGCGGTCGATGGCCGTGCGCGGGCGTCCCGCCGTCGCGGGCCGCCACCCGGTCTTTGATCTGATGTCTGAACGGTGACCTGCCGAGGGGCCTTTCGGGCCTCATCGGGCCGGCCGGCAGAATCGGGCGGGTGGCCGTGTACGAGATCACTGAACCCGAGGACGAGCGGATCGCCGACTACCGGGCGCTCACCGACGTCGAGCTGCGGACCCGGTGGGAGCCGCCGCACGGGCTGTTCATCGCCGAGGGCGAACTGGTGCTGCGGCGCGCGCTGCGGGCCGGCTACCCGCCCCGGTCGTTCCTGGTCGACGCCAAGCGGGTCGACCAGCTCGGTGATCTGGACACCGGGGACGCCCCGGTCTACGCTGCCCGGCCCGACGTGCTGGAACGGGCCACCGGTTTCCACGTACACCGGGGGGTGCTCGCGTCGTTCCATCGCCGGCCGCTGCCGGGGCCGGCCGAGGTGCTCGCCGCCGCCCGACGGGTGGTGGTCCTGGAGGACATCAACAACCACACGAATCTCGGCGCGGTGTTCAGGGGCGCCGCCGCGCTCGGCATCGACGCGGTGCTGCTGTCGCCGTCCTGCGCCGACCCGCTCTACCGGCGCAGCGTGCGGGTCAGCATGGGGGAGGTCTTCGCGGTGCCGTACGCGAAGTTCGAGCGCTGGCCGGCGGGGCTGGACCAGGTACGGGAGGCGGGCTTCACCGTGCTGGCCATGACGCCGGCCGCGGACGCCGTACCGATGCAGCGGTTGACTCCGGCGCAGCGTGAGCGGGCGGCGTTGCTGCTGGGCGCGGAGGGCCCCGGCCTCACCGCGGCGGCGCAGTCCGCCAGTGACGTCCGGGTGGTCATCCCGATGCGACGCGGAGTGGATTCGCTGAACGTCGCCGCCGCAGCGGCCGTGGCGTTCTGGGAGCTGGGCCGCGACGACCCGCCGGAGCCCAGTCAACTTGCATGACCATGCGTCGTGATGAATAATCTTCCCCGTGTCCAAGGTTCTCACCTCCCTACCTACCGGCGAACGTGTCGGCATCGCCTTCTCCGGCGGACTCGACACCTCGGTCGCGGTCGCGTGGATGCGCGACAAGGGCGCCGTGCCCTGCGCGTACACCGCTGACATCGGCCAGTACGACGAGCCCGACATCGCCTCCGTGCCGGGCCGCGCGCTCAGCTACGGCGCCGAGGTCGCCCGACTCGTCGACTGCCGCGCCGCCCTCGTGGAGGAGGGCCTGGCGGCGTTGACCTGCGGGGCCTTCCACATCCGCTCGGGCGGGCGGGCGTACTTCAACACCACCCCGCTGGGCCGGGCCGTCACCGGCACCCTGCTGGTCCGGGCGATGATCTCCGACGACGTCCAGATCTGGGGCGACGGCTCGACCTTCAAGGGCAACGACATCGAGCGGTTCTACCGGTACGGCCTGCTGGCCAACCCGCAGCTACGGATCTACAAGCCGTGGCTCGACACCGACTTCGTCACCGAGCTGGGTGGGCGCAAGGAGATGTCCGAGTGGCTGCTCGAGCGCGGCCTGCCCTACCGGGACAGCACAGAGAAGGCGTACTCCACCGACGCCAACATCTGGGGCGCCACGCACGAGGCGAAGACCCTCGAACACCTCGACGCCGGCATCGAGACGGTCAACCCGATCATGGGAGTCCGGTTCTGGGACCTGTCGGTGGAGATCCCGGCCGAGGACGTCACGATCGGCTTCGACCAGGGCCGCCCGGTGACGATCAACGGCAAGGAGTTCGGCAGCCCCGTGGACCTGGTGCTGGAGGCCAACGCCATCGGCGGCCGGCACGGCCTGGGCATGTCGGACCAGATCGAGAACCGGATCATCGAGGCCAAGAGCCGGGGCATCTACGAGGCGCCCGGGATGGCGCTGCTGCACGCCGCGTACGAACGGCTGGTCAACGCCATCCACAACGAGGACACCCTGGCGAACTACCACAACGAGGGCCGCCGCCTCGGCCGGCTGATGTACGAGGGCCGCTGGCTGGACCCGCAGGCGTTGATGCTGCGGGAGTCGTTGCAGCGCTGGGTCGGTACGGCGGTCACCGGCGAGGTGACCCTGCGGCTGCGGCGGGGCGAGGACTACTCGATCCTCGACACCACCGGTCCGGCGTTCAGCTACCACCCCGACAAGCTGTCGATGGAGCGTACCGAGGACTCGGCGTTCGGCCCGTCGGACCGGATCGGCCAGCTCACCATGCGCAACCTGGACATCGCCGACTCGCGCGCGAAGCTGGAGCAGTACGCCTCGCTGGGGATGGTCGGTGGCGCGGCCCCCCAACGGATGGTCGGCGCCGACCAGGCGGCCTCGACCGGACTGATCGGCGCGATGCCGCAGGGCGGCGCGGAGGCCATCGCCTCCCGGGGCGTCTCCTCCGTCGACGACGAGGCACTCGACCGCGCCGCGATGGAGTCCGGCGTCGACTGACCCGGCTGAAAGGAAGGGCACCTTGTTATCGCTTTCTGTATAGCAAGGGGCCCTTCCTAACGCCTGACGGCCGACGGGCCGACGGCTAACGGCTAACGGCTAACGGCTAACGGTGCCCGACCGGTGGTGCCAGCACGAGACGCCAGAGCTGCGGGAGGCGGGCGGCGACCAGGCCGACCCCGACCAGGCAGCCGAGCCCGCCGAGCGTGACGGTCGCCGCGCCCCCGACCACGGTGGCCACCAGGCCGGCCCGGAGCCCGCCGACCTGCGGCCCGGCCATCCCCACGATGTGTTCGAGCGCGGCGACCCGACCGCGGTACGCCTCCGGCGTGCAGGACTGCACCACCGTGCCCCGGGACACCACGGACCAGGTGTCCACCGCCCCGGCCACCGCCAGCAGTCCGAGGACCACGGCCAGTTGGCCGCTCAGCCCGACCCCGGTGAGCGCACCGCCCCAGGTCGCCGCGCAGGCCAGCAGTATCCGGCCCGGGTGGCGGCGCCGGGTGACCGTTCCGGATGCCAGCGAGGCGAGCACCCCGCCCACGGCGACGGCCGTGCTGAACAGCCCCAGCACCACGGGCGAGCCGCCGAATCGCTCCGAGTTGAGCACCGGGAACAGCGCCATCGGCATCGCCAGGACCGTGGCGCACAGATCGGTCAGGAAGGCGGCGCGGACGGCCGGGGTCCGGACCGTGAAGTGAAGGCCAGCCGCGACATTCCGGGTCTGCTCGCGGGCCCGGCCACGCGCCGTCGCCACACCGGCGGTACCGCCGGTGGTCGTATCCGCGTCGTCGGCCGGCGCGGCTCCAGCGGGCGCCGGGGTGGCCGGCAGGCTGGCGAGGCCGGTCAGCGCGATACCGAAGGTGACCGCGTCGAGGCCGAAACAGATCGGGGTTCCCCAGCGGGCCACCAGCCCACCGGCGAGTACCGGGCCAACCAGCATGGCCAGTTGGAAGGACAGGTGGTTCAGGGCCAGCCCGGCGGCCAGTTGGCCCGCGGGCAGCAGGCCGGGGACCAGCGCCCGCCGGGCGGGACTGCCCAGCGCAGCCAGTCCGGAGGCGATGCCGACCAGCACCAGTAGCAGCGCGATGGCGTCGGGGACCACCAGCGTCACGGCGGCCATCGCGGCCGCCGCGCCGAGCTGGCCGGCCGTCGTCCACCGGGCCAGTCGGCGCCGGTCGAACCGGTCGGCGGCGGCGCCGCCGAGCAGAGCGAAGACGATCAGCGGTACGGCGGAACAGAGGCCGATCACCCCCACCAGCGCTGGGCGGTGGGTCCGGTCCCAGACGTGGAAGGTCAGTGCGAACCCGCCGAGTTGGCTGCCGACCCCGGAGGCGGTACCGCTCAGCCAGAGCCGGCGGAAGGCCGGCAGGGTCCGCAACGGACGGACGTCGACGAGCACGTCCCGGAGGCTCACCGGGCCGACGCTCGGGTCACGACGGCGGGGTTGGCCAGCGTGTTCCGGGCGCTCACCGGAGCGTACCGTCGAGGGCCCGGGCCAGGTTCTCGGCGAGGCGCTGGGCGAACGGACGCTCGACCAGGGCGGCCTGGATGTCCCGTACCGCGCGGCTGAGGGCGTACGGGATCTCCGTCTCCAGATCCCGGACGGTGGCCTCGGTGGCCCGCCATTCGGCCTGGAGGAACGGCAGCGCCGTCCGCCCACGGTCGCTGAGGGCGACCCGGCGGGTACGGCCGTCGGTGCCCTCGACTCGGTCGACGAAGCCGGCCCGGTGCATCGCGGCGACGGTCTGGCTCATCGCGGAGTGGCTGACCTCGACGCTGGTCGCCAGTTCCTGGACGGTCATCGAGTCGCGTCGGCCGAGCTGGATCAGGGGGCCGACGTAGCGGGTGCGCAGGTCGGCGATGCCGGCCCGTTCGTAGAGCGCGGCGATGTCCCGGTCCATCGTCGCGAGCAGCTGGAACAGGGGTCGCCAGCGACTGTGGTCGAGCAGGTCGGTTGCGGGTTGCGGTTGGGATGCGGGCATGAGGCGATGTAACAGCACTTATATAAGCGCTGTCAAACCACGTTCCGGCTCCCGGGCGGGAGCGGCCCGAAGCGGTCACGCAGGGTAGCGTGGCGCCCGTGTTCCCGACCGTTCGCGAGGTGCTCGACCTCGGCCCGCTGCGCCGTGGCGCGCCCCGACTCGTCGCCGGGGAGGCCGGTCTCGGGCGGCGGGTCCGCTGGGTACACGTCGCCGAGGTGCCGGACATCGCCACCCTGCTCGACGGTGGTGAACTGGTGCTGACCACCGGCATCGGGCTGCCGGGTGACGACGCCGGGCTGCGGGCCTTCGTGGACACCCTGGCCGATGTCGGCGCCTCCGGTCTGGTTGTCGAGCTCGGCCGGCGGTACCTGGAGAACGTTCCCCGGGCCATGGCGGCGGCTGCCGGTCGGCGCGGCCTGCCGCTGGTCGAGTTGCGCCGGGCCACCCCGTTCGTGCCGATCACCGAGGCGGTTCACGCCCTGATCGTGGACGCCCAGCTCACCGAGCTACGGGCCACCGAGGAGATCCACCAGCGGTTCACCGAGTTGTCAGTCGAGGGCGCCGAGCCAGCCGAGGTGGTCCGGCAGGCCGCCGAACTGGCCGGCTGCCCGGTGGTGCTGGAGAACCCGGCCCGCCAGGTGCTCGCGTACGACGCGGCGGGGGAGGATCCCGGGTCGCTGCTCGACGGCTGGGACCGGCACTCGCGGCGGATCCGGCCGGCCGGGCGCACCGGGTACGACGCGGATGCCGGCTGGTTGGTCACCACGGTCGGCGCCCGGGGCCAGGACTGGGGTCGACTGCTGCTGCGCTGGCCCGACCCGGCCGCCGCCAACGGTACCGCCGGTGCCCCGGCTGATCCGGACGACACAACCGGTCTGACCGGTCTGGCCGGTCTGACCAGCGCGCCCGCGCCGCCGAGCCGGCTGGTGATCCTGCTGGAACGGGCGGCCTCCACGCTGGCGCTGGGCCGGCTGATCCGCCGGGACGCCGAAGGGCTGGAACGGCAGATCCACCGCAACCTGCTGACCGCGCTGCTGGACCACGCCCGACCGGTGGACGAGGTGGCGCTGCGGGCGCGGGCCCTCGGGGTGACCCTGGACCGTCGCCGGTTGGTGGGGGTGGTGGTCCGGCACCGGACCGAGCCGTCCGGCGAACCCGGCGCGGAGGCACAGGCCCGGCTGCACGACCTGGCCGAGGCGGTGGGCCGGGCGATCCGGGACGCCGGGTTGACCGGGCTGGCCAGCGCCGTGGACGAACACGCGGTGGGTGCGTTGCTGGCGCTCGAAACCGGCAGGTCCGACGAGGACGCGCTGGCCGCGTTCGCCGCCAGACTGGACCGGGTACGGCTGGCGGCGGCCGGTCGGCCCGGCGACGATCCATCCGTGGTGGTGGCGGCCGGCTCGACGGTGCCCACCCTGCGCGAGGCGCGCCGGTCCCTCGTCGAGGCGCGGCAGGTCGCCGACGCGGCCCGTCGGGGACGGCGGGACCTGCCGGTGTTCCGGCTGGCCCAGGTCGGGTTGGCGGGCCTGCTGCACCTGCTCCGGGACGAGCCACGGTTGCAGACGTTCGTGGAACGGGAGCTTGGCGCACTGCTGGCGTACGACGCCGAACACCCGCGTGAGCACCTGATGGCGACGCTGCGGACGTACCTGGACAATGGCCGCAACAAGTCGGCGGCGGCCGCCGCGGCCCACCTGTCCCGGCCGGCCTTCTACGAACGGCTCACCCGGATCGGCCGCATCCTCGACGTGGACCTGGACGCGGTACCGGCCTGCCTCTCCCTGCACGTGGCACTGCTCGCCCTGGATGCCATCCACGACGACGTCTGAGCAGGGTGGGGCTGCGGGGTCAGGTGAGGGCGGTGAGGGCCTTGGCGTAGGTGGCGGGAACGAAGTTCGTCCCGCCGGGGGTGAACACGTCCGAATCGGCCGCGGCGGTCCAGCCCTCGGCCGGTACGGCGGCGACCAGCGCCCGCACCACCGGGGCGTCCCGCCACTGCTCCTGCTCGGCCAGCAGGCTCAGCGCCACGGTCGACTCCTCCACCTCGCCCACGCACTCGAACGGCTTGTGCGCGTCGATGCCCAGCAACTCCAGATAGCCGGGCACCTGGGTCGAATCGGCCAGCATGTCCTTGCCGAAGATGCCGACCAGCCGGTCGCGGGACATGAACGGCGCCAGGGCGAGGAAGACGAACCGGCACTTGGGGCAGTGCCCGCACCACCGGACGCTCGGATCGTGCAACCGGAACGCGGCGTTGCAGCTCGTCACCACCGCGTCGTACCGGTCGAACTGCGCGAACAGCCGGGCGATGTGCAGCTCGGACAGCGAACGCAGCAGCGAGAAGTACGGCTCGACCAGCCCCGCGTGGTCGGTGAGCGCGGCGCGCAGCAGGCCCTCCGCCTCGACGCCCTTGGACCACTGGTGATTGATCTCGTGGCCGTTCCAGACCAGGTTCGGGTCGGAGGCGGAGCGCTCGTTGGACATCACCACCGGTCCGAGCCCGTGCAGCACGGCGGTCGCCACCGCGATCAGGGAGTTGATCGCGGTCACCGGGATGTGGCCGTTCAGGGCGCCGGCGGCGTTGAGGGTGAACAGCTCCGGATCGATGATGCGCCGGGCGGCCAGCGCGGGCAGCCCGGACGCCTCGTTCACCGAGACGATCACCGGGTTGGGGTTCACCGAGAACGGCACCGGGTCCAGGCCGGCCCGGCGCAGCGCCTCCAGGGTGACGATCGAGTCCTTGCCACCGCCCACCGCCGACAGCGGCCGGGCTCCTTGCTGAGCGGAGCCGGAGCCGGGGTGTGGCGCAGACGAGCCCGGCTTCTCAGGCTCCGAGTCGTCCAGCACCGGCGCCACATCACCCCCGGGCCCTGGGTCAGGCGGCCCCGCGACCTCGTCCTCCGCTGCCTCGCCACCGCTCGTTCCGGTTTCCGGCGGCCCCACCCGCGTCGGAGAACTGAGCCGGGACACGCCTCCGCCAGACCCCGGCTCCGGCGGCGCTCCGGCGGCATTCAAGCCTGACCGCCCAGAGCGGGTGGGGCCGCCGGAAACCGAGACCGACCCCCCAACCTCGGGGACCAGCTCCAGCACGTACGGCAGGTCGTTGCGGTAGGCGTACTCGCCGAGGCCCTTGGTGTAGATGGCCGTGACGTAGGCGGTGGCCGCCGCACCCAGCGGACGCGGCAGGACCAGCCGCCGCGGCGCCGCGGCCTTGTAGTAGCTCACCCCGGCCACCAGGTGCAGCAGCTCGACCACCCGCTCCAGCGCGGCCACCGTGTCCGGCGCCGGCGGCCGGGCGGGTGGCGGCAGCGCGATCCGCTCGGTGAACCGCAGCTCAACCTCGGGCCCGGTGAGCGCGTACTCCAGCGTCACGGCGCCGGTCACCGGGTCGAGCGAGTACGCCGGGAACGAGAAGGCGTCCATCTGTCGCAGCTGTCCGTTGGGCACACGCCATACTAATTCCTGCTCCGTCCCCGTCGAGTGAGGAGATCACCAGTGCGCCTGTCTGACCTGCGCGGACGAGCCGTCGTCGTCTGGGGCACCGGTCGGGAGGGTCGGGCCGCGGTGACCGCGGTGGCCGCGCACGGACCGGCCAGCCTGGTCGCGGTCGACGACAGCGCGAACTTCCTGTCGCTGCCCTGGGACGGGCCGCTGGCGACCGCCGCGCCGCTGGTGACCGGTCCGGAGGCGTTCGACCGGCTGGCCGCCGCCGACGTGGTGATCCGGTCACCCGGTGTGCCGCAGACCCACCCGTGGGTAGTCGAGCTGCGTCGCAGGGGGGTGACCATCACCGGCGGTACGGCGCTGTGGCTGGCCGACCACGCCGACCGCACGGTCGGGGTCACCGGCAGCAAGGGCAAGAGCACCACCTCCAGCCTGATCAGCCACCTGCTCACCGCGATCGGCCGGCCCAACGCGTACGGCGGCAACATCGGGGTGCCGCTGCTGGACCTGCCGGAGGCGGAGCTGTACGTGCTGGAGCTGTCCAGCTACCAGTGCAGCGACCTGACCGACTCGCCCCGGGTGGCGGTGGTGACCTCGCTGTTCCCCGAGCACCTGGACGCGCACGGGGGAGAGCGGGAGTACTACCGGGACAAGCTGAACCTGCTCGCCCACGGCCCGGAGACGATCGTGCTGAACGGCACCGACGACCGGCTGGCCGCCGAGGTGGGCGACCTGCCGGTCATCCACGCCGGCCAGCCCGACTCGGTGCACATCGCGCCCGGCCCGGTGGACGAACCGTACGTGTACGTCCGCGCCGAGCCGCTCTTCCCGCGTTCGGTGTTCCGGCTGGTGGGCCGGCACAACGAGCGCAACCTGTGCGTCGCGCTGGCGGTGCTGGCCGCGCTCGGGGTGGACCTGACGGCCCGCCGGGAGGATCTGGAGGAGGCCGCCGGCACCTTCCACGGCCTGCCGCACCGGCTCACCGAGATCGCCGACCCCTCCGGGTTGACCTTCGTGGATGACACGTTGGCCACCAGCCCCTACTCGACGATGCACGCCATCGACGCGTACGAGGACCGGCCGTTGACCGTGATCGTCGGCGGCACCGACCGGGGGCTGGACTACGGCCCGCTGCGTCAGCACCTGGCCCAGCGCCCGAGCACCGTGATCGGCATCCCGGACAGCGGGCCCCGGATCGTCGAGGCGCTGGCGGGGCTGGCCGGGGTGCGGACCGAACTGGTCGACGACCTGGCCGAGGCGGTCCGGCTGGCCCGTGAGCTGACCCCGGCCGGCGGGGTGGTGCTGCTGTCACCGGCGGCGCCCAGCTATGGCCGGTTCCGCAACTACGAGCACCGCTCCGAGGTCTTCGCCGAAGCCATCCGCGACACCGCTCCGCGGTAAGGAAGGGCACCTTGCCGAGGCTCGGTGTGGCGTAGGCCCGGGGTCAGGGCCAGGGTGGTGCCGAGCGACAGCGCGGCGAGCACCCCGATGGCCCACGGCACCGGTATCCGGTCGGCGATGGTGCCGGCCAGTGCCGCGAAGACCGCCTGACCAGCCATCGTCCCGCTGGTGGCCAGGCCGAGCAGCTGGCCCCGCACCTCGTCCGGGGAGTTCCGGAGCAGCCGTTCCTGCAACGGCAGGCCCGCCGCGTAGCCGGCGGATGCGACCAGCGGAATCAGCACCGCCAGCGGCAGCGCCGGATGCACGACGAACGCCAGGTACGGCACGGCCAGCAGCAGCCGCAGCGGCCGGATCAACCGGTCCCGCCGGCGTGGCCCGGCGAACCGACCGACGCCCACGTCCCCGGCCAGCATCCCGAGGGCGGCCGCGGCGAACAGGAAGCCGGCGGCGGAACCGGCGTACGGCACGAACAGCGCCTCGCAGCCCACGATCAGCCCGTTCGGCACCCACTGGTTGAGGTAGAGCGACCGGCGGCCGGGGTCCGCGAGCAGGGTGCGGTTGACCCGCAGGGTCCGGCGGACCGTGACCCGGTGTTCGCTCCGGGCCGGCCGTTCGGTCAGGCCGAGCCGGGTCAGCGCCGTGGCGACGATCAGCAGCGCGGTGGCCAGCAGGAACACCTGGTACGGGCGCAGCCAGACCAGGAGTACGCCGCCCAGTCCGAAGCCGGCGATCTGCATTGCTCCGACGCTGGCGTTCATGGTCGAGCGACCCAGCACGTACGCGCCGGTCGGCAACATGTCGTTGATCAACGCCCACCTGGCGCCCGAGGTGACCGAGCTGACGTACCCGATGACCAGGATGATGACGAACCGCGCCCACAGCGGCAGGCCGGGCACCGCCTGTAACGCCGAGCCGGCCACCGACACCAGCCCGGCCAGGCTCAGCGCCCGGCGCGGCGGGACAGCGTCGGCGGCCGACAGCAGGGTGAGGCCGCCGACCACGTTGGCCAGCGGCGCGCCGAACATGCTGAGCGCGGTGAGCAGGGCCGAGCCGGTCGCCGCGTACGTCAGGGCGCCCAGCGCCAGCCCCGAGGAGGTCTGCGCGGCGATCCCCGCGCAGTTGGCCAGGAACAGGGTCCGGAACTCGCGTACGGCGAACAGTTCCCGATAGGTCTGCACCAGTTGATCGTGCGGGCCGGTCGGCGCGAACCGTAGAGTTACGCCTGGAGGCGAAACGTTGAGCGTCTGGGTGTTGCCGTCGGACCTGCTGGCCAGGAGCCGGTTCACCATCTCCCCGATGGTGGAGACCGTGGTCGCGTTGCGGACGCTGCACGATCCCCGTACCCCGTGGGAGCGGGCCTGGCGGCGACCGCACGTCGACGCGTACCGGCGACTGCTGGCCGACCCGGTCCTGCGGGCGCTGCCGGACGCGGCCTTCGCCCCGCGGTGGACGGCGGATTTCTTCTCCATCGCCCCGGCCGACGCGGCGCCGAGCTTCGCCGCGGAGCTGGCCGAGGTCGCCGCGTTGGACGACGAGCGGATCCGGTTCGACCTGCGGCGCACCCGACCCGGTCCGTTGCCGGAGGTGCTGCTCGGCGCGGGACTGACCGAGCGGGTGGTGGAACTGCTCTCCTGGGTCTGGACCCAGACGGTACGACCGGAGTGGCCGGAGCGGGAACGCCGGTTGCGGGCGGACATCGTGGCCCGGACCGCCCGGCTGAGCACGGCGGGCTGGACCGGGGTCTTCGCCGACCTAACCGGCGAGATGCGCTGGCTGGGCGAGGGACGCCTGCGGGTGAACGACTACCCCGGACCGCCGCAGTCGCTCACCGAGGCGCAGGAACTGTTCTTCATCCCGGCGCACTGCCGCAAGGGCTGGGTGGTGTGGGAACAGCCCTACCGGTTCGGCGTCGTCTATCCGGCCAGCGGCATCCTCGCCCAGTCACCGCCGGCCGCTCCCGACGGGCTGGCCCGACTGATCGGAGCCAACCGGGCGGCCCTGCTGGCCCGGATGGACAGCCCGCTGAGCACCTCACACCTGGTGGCGATCACCGGACTGTCCCTCGGCACGGTCAGCGACCACCTACGGGTGCTGCTGGACGCGGGAGCGGTGACGAAGCGGCGGTCCGGTCGGGAGGTGCTGTACTGGCGTACCGCGCTGGGCACCGCACTGGTGCGCACACCGCGCCGGGTCGGGTCTTCCGGCCCCCCGACACCCCGTTGACCGGGGACGCCGCCGGGACCGGCCGGCTGCCCGGCGGCCAAGCGGCCGGGCCGGCGGGTGGAACGATTTCCGTACGATGACTGCCATGGATGTGGCCTTCGTGACCAACGCGGTCGCGGCCGCCGTCTCGGTGATCACCGTCGGTGTCTCGGCGCTCTTCGCGCTCCGGCAGCTGCGGCTGTCGCAGAGCGCCAACCACACCCTGGTCGCGATCGAACTGCTCACCCGCGACCGGATGAGCGACGCCTTTCTGGACAGTCAACACTTCGTGCTCTCCGAACTGGCGGCATCCAGCCCGTCCGGGGTACCGGTCAGCGGGCTGCCGTCCGAGGCCCGTAAGCACGTGAACCGGATCGCGCTGTACTACAACGGGCTCGGTCAGATGCTGGCCTTCAAGGCGGTCGATCCGGCCCTGCTGATCGGCACGGGCGGGTACCGGGCCCGGGAGGCGTGGACGGTGCTGGAGCCGTACATCCTCGCCGAGCGGGCGGTACGCGGCGACTCGTACCTGTCGAACTTCGAGCATCTCGTCGTGGTCGCCACCGAGACGCCGTGGACGGTCTCGGTTCGTAAGCTGGGCCTGCGTCGGTTCGACCGCTACCCGGCGGACGTGGGCCTGACGGTCCGCACCGCAGCTCCGGCCAGCCCCGGGAGCCCGGCCAGCCCTGGAAGTCCGGCCGGGCCTGCCGCCGGCTGACCGTCGGTGGACCCGAGGACATGAGGGGTACGACGAGAACCATCGCGACTGCGCGGATGCGCAGCCGAGATACTCGCCGCCACCGCTGAGGCCGATTCTCCACAGCGACGGGCCGTTTCGCCGGTACCGATCGGTCAGGGTCGCGACCGGCATCGAAGCGGTCACCGGCGGACCAGGCCGACGGCGCTGGCGAGGCCGGCGACGTCCGCCAGGGGAGTGCCGGCCCGGAGCACGGCGATCAACGCGGTGCGCGCGGCGGGGCGGAGGCGGGCCTCGGCGGGGGCGATGCGGTCGGCGGTGACCAGGGCGTGGCCGGCCGCACGGTGGTCACCGATGTCGAGGTATGCGCGAGCGATATCGATCAGATGGGCGGCTCGGTGCTCGGCGGGTAGCCGGGGCCAGGTGTCACCGCCGGTGGCCCGCAGGTGCGTGGCGATGGCCAGCTCGCTGTCGCCGAGTTCGGCGGCGACCAGGGCGCGGGCGAGGTCGAGGACAGTCGCCCCGTACGTGAGGTCGACGCCGTCGGCGTGCGGCTGATCGCCGTGGGCGAGGTCGGCCGCCTGCTCGACGAGGTCGTGCGCGGTGCTCGCGTCGCGACAGGTGGCGGCGGCCAGGGCGGCCTGGACGAGCAGGGTACCGGTCAGGGCGGGATCGCCCGGCAGAGATTCGAGGAACCGCGCGGCGAGATTGTGTACGGCGGTGACGGTGGCGGTCAGCGCGAGTCGGCCCCGGTTCAGCGCGCGTAGCGCCTGGGCGAGCGGGATCGCCGCGGCAGCCGTATCCCTGGGCTGGCCGATGGCGGCGGTCATCGCCCGGTCGGCGGCCAGCCAGGCCAGGTCCGCCTCACCGAGCTTGACCAGCACCTGCGCGGCGAGCCGGTACACCCGGACCAGCAGGTCGGCGGCCGGTCCCGGACCGGTGCCCGGCTCGGTGTGCCGGGTGCGGCGGGCGTCGGCGAGCAGGCTGGGCAGCAGCCGCAGGACCTGCGGGTGCTGGGCGTGCCGGTACGCCGCCCAGGCGTATTCGGTCCGGCTGGCGAGGTCCGGGGTGCCCGGCGGCGGCGGGTTGTTGGTCCCGGGTACGTCGTAGCAGGCCAGAGCCGTCCGTACCTGTTCCACGGCGGCGCCGATCCCGGCGACTGCCCCGGGCCGGCCGTCCTGGTCGAGCAGGACCGCCGGGGCGACGCCGAGCGTTTCGGCGATGGTCTCGATCACCGAGAGCCGGTCGAGTTTCCGGACGCCGCGTTCGACCTTGTCGACCCAGCTCATCGACCGGCCGACCCGATCGGCGAAGACCTGCTGACTCATCCCGAGCCGGGTCCGCAGCCGGGCCACCCGGCGGCCGATCGGCAGGTCGGGTCCGTCCGGGGCACTGGTCGCGGTCATCGCCGTACCACCGGGCGCAGGGCGTCGGTGGACGTACCGCAACGTGGACACCAGCGGGATTTGATCCGGAACGCGAAGAGTCCGAGCAGGAATCCGGGCACCAGGCCGACCAGTACGACCAGCGTGACTACGAGGACCACGGGCACTCTCACCTTCTGGCGTGGCGGGGGTCGGAGCGTTGCCGCGCCCCGACCCCCGGCCTTGACCACCTCCCGAGAAGGGTCGGGAGATGTCTCCAATAGGGAGAGGAGTCGGTTCGGCGGAATCCGAATCGATCCGAATTGGCTTTCGACTCTGCCGCGTGTGGACGTGCTCGGTAACGGCATAGGGCGATACCTTGTGGACGTCTACAAACGTCCCGGAGGTGCTCATGAATGCTGCCCTGCACCAATCCATGACCCGCGCTGGACTGTCCCCCGCCGATCTGGCCGCCCGGGTAGGAGTCGATCCACGTACGGTCGGGCGGTGGCTCGGAGGCCGCGTCCCTCATCCGCGGCACCGCATGCGGGTTGCAGGGGTGTTGGCGCAAGATGAGGGAATGTTGTGGTCTGGTCTGGTGAAGCGCGGGCATGATCGGGAAATTGTCGGGGCGTGGCCCACCAGGTCCGCTGTCCCCCGGACGTTGTGGGTCGACCTGCTGTCACGGGCCCGGCAGCGTGTCTGGTTGGCCGGATACACCTCCTACTTCCTGTGGACCGAGGTACCCGGGATCCGAGAGGTGCTGCGGGCGAAGACGTCCACCGGGGTGGACGTTCGATTCCTGCTGGGTGACAAGGAGTCATCGACGACGTCGAACCGGGAGCAGGTGGAGGCGTCGGCGTTCTCGCTTTCGACAAGAATCGGTATCACGATATCGGAACTTGATCGGATCAGTCCTCGACCGGCAGTACGCATCTCCGACCGACACATCGCCATGTCGGTCTGGATATTCGATGACGATCTTCTGGTCGCAACCCATCTGGCCGACCGGTTGGGACACGCCAGCCCGACGTTGCACCTCCGGCGTCGAGAGCCGGAGGGAATGTTCGGTCAGTACGCGGCACATGTCGAGCATCTGTGGGATGCCGCGATCGAGCAGAATAGCTACCTGTAATCCGCGTCTTGATCACCAGCATCTTCGGGTGGACACGTGGCCAACGGGCTATCCGGACAGGGTGGTGTGCAGGGCGCGCATGGAGCGGATGGCCGAGCGGATCTCCTGCAGGTAGCGACCGGGGGTCAGGGTCGGCTCCGGTAGCGGGCTGAAGTCGAGGGTCGGGTCCACCCCGACGGTGTCCACCGGGCAGTCGTAGGGCAGGCCGAGGGTGCGCAGCGCGTCGCAGTGCTGGAACGGCACGTAGATGGGGGCGGTCACCAGGAGCACCGGGTCGGCGCCGGTCAACCGGACCCGGCCGGCCCAGAAACGCTGCGTGTCCGCCGTGTGGGCGCGGCGGACCGCGGGTTCCCCGGAGGGCGCGGCCAGCACCCGGATCCGCACCCCGCTGCGGTGCGCGTACGTCCGCTCCGCCCACGAGGCGTGCGGGTCGTCGCGTGGTTCGCCGGCATCCGTCAACCGCTCCGGGTCGCCGAAGGCCAGCCGCACGCCGGCGTCGAGCACGTCGAATTCGGTGGCGCAGCCGTGCAGGCCGGCGCGGGCCAGTGCCGCCGTCTCGGCCGGGGAGAGTGGCCGGAAGCTGCCGAGTGCGGCCACCTCGTCCACGATCACCTGTCCGCTCTCGATCAGTCGGGCCGCGTGTGCGGCGCGGCGCAGACAGGCCGGGGCAAGGCCGCCGAGGATGAGCAGATGAGCGTACGCCGGTTGGAGCGTGGCGTGCGGCCACACCATGCCCAGCGCGTCGGCGGCAGTGAGCACCAGCTCGGCCAGCGGCGGGTCCAGGTCGGGCTCGCGCGCCTCCGGACGTTCCCGCCCGGCCCGGAAGTCCCACATCCGGGCGGAGAACCCGTCCAGCCAGCTGAGCAGTTCCGCCGGACCGACCTCGGGCGGGTTTCCGGCGAAGGCTCGGACCAGCCGGTCGAGTGGCTCGGACCGGACCCAACCGACGATGCCGGCGGCCACCTCGGCGGCGGTACGTCCGGACGGCAGCGGAACCCGGCTCGGCGACGGCATCCGCGGATCCTAACCGGGCTGAAAGGAAGGGCACCTTGTTATCGCTTCCGGTATAGCAGGGGTCCCCTCTTAACGCTGTGGGTTGCTCGCGCGCAGTAGCCGCAGCATCCCGGCGCCGACGAGGTACGCCACCACCGCCCCCGCCGGGATGCCGAGCGGTGCCGACGCGTTGCGCGGGGCCCGGCTGTTGGCCAGCAACCCGCCGATCACCGCGAGATAACCGCCAACGGTGAGCGCGCGGCGGAGCCACGTTCGGCCGGACAGCGCGGTCCCGCCGCCCAGAGCGTGGCGTGGCTCGGTGTGGCGTGCATCGGTGTGGCGTGGCTCGGGGCGGCGTGGCTCGGGGCGGCGCCGGCCGGCGTGGGCCTCGACGGGTCCGAAGGCGAGCACCAGCGGGACCAGGAAGATCGCCAGCAGGATCAGCCAGGGCAACCGCCACAGCCACCAGGCCATGCTCCCGGCCGGTGCCGTGGGCAGCAGGCCGAGCCCGTCCAACGCCCCGGCCAGCAGGATCACCGGGGCCAGTTGCCAGAGGAACATGGTGAGCGCCACGGAGTTGAGCGCCACCACGATCGTCCAAGGGCGGGTCCGCCGGAGCAGTCGTTCGGCCGGTCGGCGCAGCAGCAGGATCACGCCGAGCTGCGCGGCGGCCAGGCTGACCAGCGCCAGGCTGGGCGGTGTCATGTTCTGGAGCCGCTGCCCGGCCAGGTTGATCATGCTTACCGGGTACGGCCCCGGCCCGGTCAGCAGGAGCAGCACCGCGAGGCCGGCGGCGGCGAGGAGCGCCGACGTGCCGGCCCGCAGTCGCAGCCCACCGGCACGCCAGGCGAAACCGAGCTGGTGGGGCAGCAGCCAGCCGAAGAGGAAGTTGCCGTATCCCAGCCAGGCCGGTCCGGCGAGTCGGCCGGTGTCGCCGAGGGCCACCAGACCGACCAGGACCAGGGGTACGACCAGTCCGGCCCGGCGGTGCAGGGCCAGCGTCACCGGGGTGAACAGCACGGCCAGCAGGTACGCGGCGAGGAACCACAGCGGGATGGTGACGAACCAGATGACCTCGCGGACCTCGCGCGGGTCGGCACCGGCCAGCCGGGCGGCCAGCGCGACGGTGATCGCCGCGGCGAGAAACGCCGAGGTCGGTCGCAACAGCCGGCCGCTGCGTTCCACCAGCCAGTCGAGCGTGGCGCCGCCCCGACCGGTACGTGCGGTGAGGGACGCGGCGTTGGCGTACCCGCCGACCAGGAAGAAGATCGGCAGCACCTGGAAGATCCAGGTCACGGCCCGGGCGTCGACGAGTTCCTGGAGTGCGTTGTGGCCGCCGAGCCTGCCGGCGGGGTCGCGGTCGATGACCGTCATCAGCCAGTGGCCGCTGATCACCGCCACGATCGCCACGGCGCGCAGCAGGTCGACGTACCGTTCCCGCCCGGCCGGGGTGTTCCGGACCATGCCCTGCAGGCGGCGCATGCGCCCAGGCTATCCAGCCACCGGGCCGGTCCGGGGATCAACCGGGCGTCCCGGCGTCGGCGGCGGAACCGGCTGCCGACCGTCCGTCACCGGCGCCCGGCGCCCGGGGTGGTGTCCGCGATCGACCAGGATCGGTGCTGTTGCCACTAGCGCCAATAGGTTTGTTATGGAAACCTATTGGCATGACTTCTAACGCGGTTCCCGCCGAGGGCGATCCACGGCGGCTACTGGCCGAGGCGCGCGAACTCGCGCGCGGGGTTCGTCTTGCCCAGCGGGTGACATGGCTGCCGCTGCTGGTGTTGGGGCTGGCCACCTTCGGAGCGATCCCGGTCTACCTGTTCGGCCATTGGAGTGTCAGCGACTGCCGGCCGGTCGCCGACGGTGCGGTGTGCAAGGCATGGTTCCCGGCCGGGGAGATCTACTGGTTGACGGCTGTGCTGGTGGCGTACGCGGTGATCGCCGCCGGTTACCTGCGGGTCGCTCGGGCCCGGGGCGTGGCGACCCGGGTGCTGCCGTACGCGGTCACCGGTGTCCTGCTCGCGCTCGGGCTGTTCGGCGCGATCGCGGCCGGCGCGGCGGCGTGGATCTTCCCCGACGAGCAGGCGCGAGCGCTGGTGCACCCGTCCGCCTCCGTCCAGGTGCTGTTCCGGCTGCTCGAACCGGCCGGCGGGATCGGGCTGGCCCTGCTGGTGCTGGCCTGGCTGGAACGACACGTCGCGCTGCTGCTGTTCACCGTGCTCTACCTCGCGGTTGTGCTGGTGCCGATCGACCTCGGCTGGCAGGGGCGCAGCCAGTGGCAGTTCATCCCGATGCTGGTCATCGGCGGCGGCGTACTGCTGCTGGGCAGCGCCGGCTTCGCGTTGGCGCAACGGACGCGGCGGCCCCGGTGACCGACCACGCCGACCCGCCGGCACCGGACGGGACCGACGCGCCGCATCCGGTCAACGGCCTCGATGACGTGGTACACCAGCGGGTCCGGCTCGGCATCCTGACCATCGCCCACGAGGCGCGCCGGGTGGAGTTCGGCTACCTGCGTACCCAGCTGGAACTGACCGCCGGCAACCTCTCCCAGCACCTGAGCGTGCTGGAGACCGCCGGCCTGGTCGAGATCGAGAAGGGTTACACCGGCCGGCGCGGCCGGACCTGGATCACCCTCACCCCGGCGGGTGGTACCGCGCTCGCAGCGGAGATCGCGCGACTCAAGCAACTCATCGCCCGCGTCGAAACCACCGACACCCAGGAGCACCGATGACCACCCCGTTGACCCGTCGACACCTGCTCGCCGCCGCGCTCGCCACCGGGGTCGCCGTACCGCTCGGCGCCGCCGGCCGTGGGTGGGCGGCCCCGACAACCGCCCGTGGGTCGGCGGCCCCGACAGTCACCGGCGGTGGTGGGTCGGCGGCCCCGGTGGCCGACGGTCCGGTGCGGCTCGTCCTGCCCGCGCCGACCGGACCCTTCCCGATCGGTACGGTGCCGCTGCACCTCGTCGACCGTTCCCGGCCGGATCCCGTCGCCGGCCCGGGACATCACCGTGAGCTGATGGTCAGCGTCTGGTATCCGGCCCGCGACGTCACCCGGTATCCCCGGGCGGAGTGGATGGCCGAGGCACCGATGCGGGCGCTGCTGGCGGACGCCGGGTTCCCGGCCGACGCCGTGTCGGCACCGCGTACGGCCGGGCACCTCGGCGCCCCGGTGCGGCGGGCGGGTGGCCGGCTGCCGGTCGTGGTGTTCTCACACGGCGCACACGGCCACCGTGCCGAAGACACCATGGTGGTGCAGGAGCTGGCCAGTCACGGGTACGTCGTGGTGACCGTGGACCACACCTACGACACGTTCAGTGAGTTCCCTGACGGTCGGCTCATCGTCCCGAACCGGGACGGGGACTGGACCCTCGGCGCCCGGGACTTCGCCGACGACATCCCGTTCATCCTGGACCGCATCGCGGACCTCGCCGCCGGGCGCAATCCCGACGCCGAGTACCGGCCGCTGCCGGCGGGGCTGCGTGGCGCCCCGGACCCGCACCGCGTCGGCATGTTCGGCTGGTCGAAGGGTGCCACCGCCACCGCCCTGGTCATGCTGGAGGATCGGCGGATCCACGCCGGGCTGAGCCTCGACGGCCCGATGGAACCACTCATCACCACCGATCTCGACCGACCCTTCATGATGATGACGGCCGAGTTCACCCGGGCGGACGCACCGCCGGTCGCCCAGTGCTGGTCACACCTGACCGGGTGGCGGCTCAACATCCAGGCCGACGGCGCGCACCACCTCTCGTACGGCGACTACCAGGTGCTGCTGCCGCAGATCGCGGCGGCCACCGGGATGAGCGACGAGGACCTGCGGGACTGGATCGGCACCCTCGATCCCGTTCGGGCGACGCGCGTCCAGCAGGCGTACCCGCTGGCCTTCTTCGAGCTGCACCTGCGGCATCGGCGGCAGCGCCTGCTCGAAGGCCCGTGCCCGGCCTTCCCCGAGGTGCGCTACCTCCCGTGAGGCTCTAACGGAACAGCTGGGCGTGCAGGTCGGCGACCCGGCGCGGGTCCATCCCCGGCAGGTCACGGGCGGCCAGCCAGGCCGCGGCCAGCGCGCCGTCGCGGGCCGGGAGCAGGGGCGCCGACGGCCAGCGTTGGGCCAGGACGGCCCGGACGGCCACGGCCAGCGGCGTACCGGCCAGCAGTCCGCCGGCCAGCACGATCGGGGTGACATCGCCCGGCTCACGTATCACGGTGACCGTGCGGACCAGCAGGTCGGCGGCCTCGGCGACGATCGTCCGGGCCAGCGGGTCGCCGGCCCCGTGCGCGGCCAGCACCAGCGGGGCGAGCCGGGCCAGCTCCACGGGCGGCCGCCGGGTGACCGCCTGCACCAGCCGGTCGGTGGTACGCCGTCGCGGGTCCCCGGTCACCATCCGGCTGGTCGCGTCCGGGACTGCCGGCGGTTCCCGCCGGGTCGGCTGGGTTGCGTCCGCAACTGCCGACGGTGCCGGCTGGGTTGCGTCCGCCGGTTCGAGCAGTTCGTCGAGCAGGGCGCGGGCCAGCGGTCCAGGGTCCCGCCGGGCGTCCAGGTCGAGCAGTGTACGCCGGACCGCCTCCCGGCCGAGCCAGAAGCCGGAGCCGGCGTCGCCGAGCAACCAGCCGTGCCCGTCCGCGGTGCGACCCAGCCGCAGGCCACGCACCGCGGACGCGATCGCGCCGGTGCCGGCAATCAGCACCGTGCCGTCCGGGGCGGCGGTGCCGGAGGCGTACCCGACGAGGGCGTCGCCGAGGATCTCGTAGCCGCAGCGTAGGCCAGCGTCCCGCCAGGCCCGGTCGAAGGCGTCCCGGCCGGCGGGGTCGGCGAGCAGCCGGCCGGCCCCGGCCAGACCGATCAGGCCGGCCCGGACCGTTCCGGGGTCGACGCCGGCGAGCGCCTGCCGCAGCGCGGTGCCGAGTTCGGCGGCGGCCCGTTCGGCGCCGTGGCTGGTGGGGTTCCCGCCGCCGGCCCGTCCGGTGCCGAGCCGTTCGCCGCCGATGGAGACCACCTCGACGCGGGTGGTGCTGCCACCCACGTCCAGTCCCAACACCAGCTCCCGAGGCATGGCGTTCATGCTGCGGTGCGGACAGCGGCGGAGCAAGGCCCACCGGCCGGTCAACCGGCCGCGCTCCGGTAACAGTTTGAAAACTTCGCCCACAGTCTTGACAGCGAGGGGCCTTTAGTAAGAACTTTTACCACTAACAGTTAACACTCTTTTCCGATTGGGGCTGTCCAATGGTCGAACAGGATGCCACCGCGACCGTGGTGGCAGACGGTTCGGCCGCGCCCCGCGCGGCGGACGGTCCAGCCACCGAGCGGCGTCCGGCAGACGACCGTACGGTCGCCGACGGCGTGCTGGCCCACGTCCGGTCCCGGCTCCCGGAGTTCACCGGGGCGCTGCGCCGGGTGGCCGACGAGGTGCTGGCCGGTCCGGAACAGGCGGCCCGGGCCACCATCGTGGAACTGGCGGAGCGTAGCGGCACCTCGCCAGCCACGGTGACCCGGTTCTGCCGGGCGCTCGGCTTCGAGGGGTACGCGGAGCTGCGGTTGGGCATCGCGGCGGAGACCGGGCGGGCCCGCTCGGCGGGCTGGACCGTCGACATCGGCCGGGAGATCCAGCCCGGCGACCCGCTGGACCGGGTGCTCGGCCAGATCATGGCGGCCGACACCCGGGCCATGCACGACACCGCCGCGCTGCTGGACCTCGCCGAGGTCGGCCGGGCGGCCGACGCGATCGCCCGGGCACCCCGGGTCAACATCTTCGGGGCCAGCGGCAGCGCGCTGGTGGGCGAGGAGATGCGCTCCAGCCTGCACCGCATCGGCGTGGCCGCGTGGGCCTGGCGGGACCTGCACGACGGGTTGGCCGCGGCCGCCCTGCTCGGCCCCGACGACGTGGCGCTGGGCGTTTCACACAGCGGCCAGACCCGGGAAACCATCGAGCTGCTGGCCGAGGCCGGCAGCCACGGCGCCACCACGGTGGCGCTGACCAGCTTCCCCGGGGCGGCCCTGGCGGAACTGGCCGACATCGTCCTGCTCACCGCCACCCAGGAGACCACCTTCCGCCCGGACGCGCTCTCGGCGCGCCATCCGCAGCTGGTGGTGCTCGACCTGCTCTACATCGCCGTCGCGCAGCGCACCCATTCCCGGGCGCACGCGGCGTTCCAGCGGACCGCCCGGGCCGTCGACGGCCACAAGGCGACCAAGGCTGGATCCGCATGACCAGGCCCGACAAGAACAGGCTGCCGGCGAACCCCGCGGCAGCCACCCGAGAAGGATCTCACCGAGGAGACAGCATGTCCGTTACCCCCGACCGGCCGGCGGAGATCACCCGCCGGACGATGCTCGGTCGTACCGCCGCGGCGGGTCTGCTGGCCGTGCCGGCCGCCGGGTTGTTGAGCGCCTGCGCCACCAGCGGCGGCGACGACAGCGAGAAGAAGGACACCGCCCAGGGCACCAAGAGCGACAAGAACCCGCTCGGCGTGAAGGAAGACACGGCGCTCGAGGTCATCATCTTCAACGGTGGGTACGGCGAGAAGTACGCCACCGACGTGCACGAGCCACTGTACAAGAAGGAGTTCCCCAAGGCGGAGGTCAAGCACCAGTCCACCCAGGCGGTCTCCACGGTGCTCCAGCCGCGGTTCGCCGCCGGCAACCCGCCGGAGTTCGTGAACAACTCCGGCGAGAAGCTGATGGACTTCGGTGCCCTGGTCAAGGACGGTCAGTTGCAGGACCTGACCGAGCTGTGGGACGCCCCCTCGGTGGACGACCCGACCAAGAAGGTCCGGGACACCGTCGTGCCCGGCACCGTTGAGCAGGGCATGTACGACACGGGCAGCGGCTCCAAGCCGTACGTCCTCTACTACGTCTCCACGGTCTACGGCCTGTGGTATTCCGGCAAGCTGTTCAAGTCCAACAGTTGGCAGCCGGCGAAGACCTGGGACGAGTTCATGGGTCTGCTCGACAAGATCAAGGGCAAGGGCATCACCGCGTACGGCTACGCGGGCGCGAACGCCGCGTACTACCAGTGGAACGTGATCCTCACCCAGGCCGCCAAGGCCGGTGGTGCGGACGTGCTGAAGAACATCGACAACCTGGCGCCCGGCGCCTGGACCGCCGACCCGGTGCTCAAGGCCGCGACCGCCTGGGCGGAGGTGGGCAGCAAGTACCTGGACAAGAGCTTCGAGGGGCTGAAGCACACCGACGTCCAGCTCCAGCAGAACCAGTACAAGGTGGCGTTCTACCCCAGCGGTGACTGGCTGGAGAACGAGCAGAAGCAGAACACCCCGCCGGACTTCCAGTACCAGCTCACCACCCTGCCGGACCTCACCTCGGCCGACGCGCTGCCGTCCGGTGCGCTGCGCGCGGCGGCCGGCGAGGGCTACTTCGTCTCGGCCCGCAGCAAGAACCCGCGCGGCGGCATGGAGTACATGCGCCAGATGCTGTCGACGGCCGGCGCGAAGGGGTTCACCGAGATCGTCAAGGCCGCTACCGTGGTCCCGACCGGCTCCGCCGGATACGCCTTCCCGCCCGGGGTGGCCAGCTCGCAGGCGGCGCTCAAGGCGGCCGGCGCGAACGTGGTGAACCTGATGTTCGACAACTGGTACAAGGAACTCGACACCGAGTGCCGGACGGCGACCAACGAGCTGATGTTCGGCCGGATCAAGGCCGAGCAGTTCTGCGAGCGGATGCAGAAGAAGGCCGACGCCATCGCCAAGGACGACTCGGTCGCCAAGTTCAAGCGCTGACAGGGGCGAGGGATCATGCGGCACGGCAAGTATCCGTTCGTGGTCGGCTTCCTGGCCGCCCCGGTGACGTTGTACGTGGTGTTCGTGATCGCGCCGTACGCCCAGGCGTTCCAGATCTCGATGACCAACTGGCGGGGCTTCTCCGCCCCACAGTGGGTCGGCTTCGACAACTACCGGCGGTTGGTGCACGACGGCCGCTTCTGGCAGGCGGTCGAGCACCACGGGCTCCTGCTGCTCGCCCTGCCGCTGATCACCATCGCCATCGCGCTGTTCTTCGCCTTCCTGCTCAACGTGGGCGGGCGCAGCGGCGGCGGGCAACGGCGCGGGGTCTGGGGGTCGACGTTCTACCGGGTGGTGTTCTTCTTCCCCCAGGTCCTCGCCGTGGCCATCGTGGCGGTGCTGTTCCAGACCGTCTACCGGCCCAACTCGTCCGGCCTGATCAACGGTGTCCTGCTGAAACTCGGCTTCGACCCGGTGCTGTTCCTGGTCCGGCCCAACCTGGCGCTGTGGTCGATCATCGCGGTGCTGGTCTGGCAGGCGGTCGGGTTCTACGTGGTGCTGTTCTCGGCCGGGATGTCGGCGATCCCCACCGAGATCTACGAGGCCGCCGAGATGGACGGGGCGAGCCGGGTCACGCTGTTCTTCCGGGTGACCCTGCCGCTGTTGTGGGACACCCTCCAGGTGGCCTGGGTGTACCTGGGCATCGCGGCGTTCGACGCCTTCGCCATCGTCTCGGTGTTGTCGGTCGACAACGGCGGCCCGGACGGCGCCACCACAGTGCTGGCCCTGGAGATCTACCGCAACGCCTTCGTGTACTCCAGGTACGGGTACGCCTCGGCCATGGGCGTGGCGCTGTTCTTCCTGACCCTCACCTTCGCCGCGCTCACCCTGCGGCTGTCCCGGCGGGAGAGCGTGGAGTACTGATGAACCCGCACACCACCACCCAGGTCACCCCGCCGGCCCCGGACACCCCGGCGGTCGTACCGGTCGGCAGCGACCCTCCCGGGCGTGGCCGGCGGCGCCGTCGCCGGTCGGAGGTCTCGGTGCTCAGCGGCCTGGGCCAGTTGGCGCTGATCGTCTGGGCGATCGTCGTCATCGCGCCGATCCTGTGGACGTTCCTCGCCTCGTTCAAGAACACCGCCGAGATCTTCAGCAGTCCCTGGACGATGCCCGACCACCTGCGCTGGGAGAACTGGTCCCGGGCCTGGACCAAGGCGCACGTCGGCCGGTACTTCCTGAACAGCGTGCTGGTGGTCTCGATCAGCACGTTCGGCACCATGCTGCTCGGCTCGATGGCGGCGTACGTGCTGGCCCGGTACCGGTTCTGGGGTAATCGGATCATCTACTACCTTTTCGTCTCCGGGCTGGCATTCCCGGTGTTCCTCGCGCTGGTGCCGCTGTTCTTCGTGGTCCGCAACCTCGGGCTGCTGGACAGCTACACCGGGCTGATCCTGGTCTACATCGCGTACTCCCTGCCGTTCACGATCTTCTTCCTGGCCGCCTTCTTCAAGACCCTGCCCACCTCGGTGGCCGAGGCCGGTCTGATCGACGGCGCCTCGCACACCCGGCTGTTCTTCCAGGTGATGCTGCCGATGGCCAAGCCGGGGCTGATCAGCGTGGCGATCTTCAACATCATCGGCCAGTGGGCGCAGTACCAGTTGCCGCTGGTGCTGCTGTCCAACGCCAAGGACAAGTGGGTGCTCACCCAGGGCATCGCGGACATCTCCGTCAACGCCGGGTACGAGGCCGACTGGTCGGGCCTGTTCGCGGCGCTGACCATCGCGATCCTCCCGATGATCGTCGTGTACGCCATCTTCCAACGCCAGATCCAGTCCGGCCTAACCTCCGGCGCCCTGAAATAACCCCACCCCCACCCCCACCCCACCCCCACCCCCCGGGCGGGCCAAGGGCGAGCCCGGGTTGATCATGAAGTTAGCGGGGCGATCGGAGATCAAAAACACCGCTAACTTCATGATCAACGCGCTTCGTGGTCAACGCGATTCATGAGCGACGTGATTCGTGAGCGACGCGCGTGAGCGGGGGGAATGTCGGGGGCTGTGGGTAGGGTCGGCGCGATCCTGTTGCCGGGCTGGAAGGCTAACGATGACCGAGTCCGTTCTCAGTTCGGAACGTGTTGAGCTGGTCGAGTCGCTCCAGCGCCAACGCTTCTTCCTCCGCAACACCGCCCGGGACCTGACCGACGAGCAGGCCGGGGCGACACCCACGGTCAGCCAGTTGTGTGTCGGCGGGCTCATCAAGCACGTCACGGACGTGGAGCGCACCTGGGCCGGCTTCATCGTCGAGGGCCCGTCCGTGTTCCCGGCCGCCGACGACCCGGCCGCCCTGAAGCGCCGCGAGGAGTCGTTCCGGATGCAGCCGGGCGACACCCTCGCGGCGGTGTTCGCGGCGTACGACGAGGTGGCCCGGCGCACCGACGAGCTGGTCGGGACGTTGCCCGACCTGGACGCCAGCCAGCCGCTGCCCGCGGCGCCCTGGTTCGAGCCGGGCGCCCGCTGGTCGGCCCGGCAGGTGCTGCTGCACGTCATCGCCGAGACGGCGCAGCACGCCGGTCACGCCGACATCATCCGGGAGGCGATCGACGGCGCGAAGTCGATGGGCTGATCCGGTGTCCCACGCCGATCCGGTCGTCGTGCTGGCCGAGGGCGGTGGCCCGGCGCGGTTGTTGCCGCTGCGCCCCGACGGCACGCCGGCCGGTCCGGTCGAGTCGGTCACCGACCTCGCCGCGGCGGTCGCTGACCGGGAGCGACGCGACCGGCCGCGCTGGGTGTTCCCGGCCACCGCGTCGGCATATCCTACCCTGCTGCGGGCAGGTGTCCGGATCGACCGCTGTCACGACCTTGAGCTGACCGAGGCGCTGCTGTCGGGGTACGCGGGCCGTTGGGGCGAGCCGCGCGGGCTGGCCGCGGCCTGGGCCCGGCTGACCGGCGCACCCGTCCCACCGGATCCGCCGCCCGCACCGGCCACCCCACCCGGGCACGGGCAGGCGGCGCTGTTCGACGCGCTGCCCGCCGGCCCCGGGCTCGATCCGGACGTGGTGGCCCGGGTCTACGCCGACCAGCTGACCCGGCTCGCCGAGGTCAGGCATCCGGGCCGGTTCCGGCTGCTGGTGGCGGGGGAGTCGGCCGGGGCCCTGGTGGCGGTCGAGATGGGCGCCGTGGGGCTGCCCTGGCGCGCCGACGTCCACGACGCGGTCCTGCACGAGCTGCTCGGTGAGCCGTCGCCGGTGGGTGGCCCACCCCGCCGGCTGGCCGAGCTGGCCGCCCGGATCGCCGAGGCGTTCGGGGTACGCCAGATCCATGCCGACTCACCGGCCGAGGTGCTGCGGGCGTTCGCCCGGGCCGGTGTGCGCCTGCCCAACACCCGGGCCTGGGTGCTGCGCGGGGTGGAGCATCCGGCGGCACCCCTGCTGATCGAGTACAAGGAGCTGTACCGGATCTGGACGGCGCACGGTTGGTCCTGGCGGGACACCTGGATCCACGAGGGAAGGTTCCGCCCCGAGTACATTCCCGGTGGCGTGGTGTCCGGCCGGTGGGCCACCCGGGGCGGGGGCGCGTTGCAGATCCCCAGGGTGATCCGGCAGGCCGTGATCGCCGACCCGGACTGGCGGTTCGTGGTGGCCGACGCCGGTCAGCTCGAACCGCGGGTGCTGGCTGCCGTCTCGGGCGACGCGCGGCTCGCGGCGGCGGGCGCGTCCGGGGACCTGTATGCCGCACTGGCCCGGGACGCCTTCGCCGGCGACCGGGCCCGGGCCAAGGTGGCGCTGCTCGGTGCCATGTACGGCCAGACCGGCGGGTCGGCCGTGCCGGCTCTGGCGGTGCTGCGCCGCAGCTATCCCACCGCCTTCGAGTTCGTCGAGGCGGCGGCGCGGACGGGGGAGGGTGGTGGGCTGGTCAGGTCCTGGCTCGGCCGCACCTGCCCGCCGGCCACCGTCAGCCTGCGTGACCCGGAGTCCGACTACGACGGCGGTGTCCCGGACGCCGCCGAGGCCGGTGCGCCCCGGGCCGGGGCGGCGGCGCGGGCCCGGGGCCGGTTCACCCGTAACTTCGTCATCCAGGCCACGGCGGCCGAGTGGGCCTCGACGCTGCTGGCCGTGCTGCGCGGGTTGCTTGCCGGCAGCCCGGCCGAGCTGGTCTTCTTCCAGCACGACGAGGTGCTCGTGCACTGCCCGGGCGAGCTGGCCGACTGGGTGACGGAGCGGGTCACCGAGGCCGGCCGGCAGGCGACCGCGCTGCTGTTCGGGCCGACCGAGGTGCGCTTCCCGCTCGATCTGTCCACCGTGGAGTGCTACGCCGACGCTGACTGACCGCTGTTCCACGGGCCGCCGCGGATGTGGCACCCGCCGTGCGCGGCGGAGTAGAGCAGCGGCGGCGTAGAGCAGCGGCGGAGTAGAGCAGCGGCGGCGTAGAGCAGCGGCGGAGTAGAGCAGCGGCGGCGTAGAGCAGCGGCGGCGTAGGGCACCGGTGGGGAGCGCTCTGCCGGCCGGTGCGCTCAGGACCACTGCCGTACGGGCCGTGCCCGCGATCCGGGGGCCCGATCGGTCCGGATAGATCAGATCAATCGATTGTCATCACTTGACGACCGCCGGTTCTTCGTCGTACGTTGCGTCGGATCACCGCGGAACCATCTGATGTTTCGGCTCCGATCGGCTCTGATCGGCTCCGATCGGCCGACGGAGCCGCGTCGCCGCGCCGTACCTTCGTCGACTCAGCGAGGACGTCCCATGAACACCCGGATGAACCGTCGACAGCTCATGACCGCCACGGCGGCGACGGTGGGGACCGCCGCGCTGTCGCCGGCGTTGCTCGCCGATCCGGCGGCGGCGGCCGTACCGCCGCAGGTGACCCTGCCCCAACGCGGCATCTACGACACGGCCGCCGCGACGAACTGGACCGACGCCTTCCTGAGCGGCAACGGCGAGTACGGCGCCATGTTCCACGGGGCGCCCGTCCTGGAAAAAGTGATCTTCACGCACCACCGGTTCGTCCTGCCGAACGGCACCCGCAACCTGACGCCGCCGGTGCTGTCCGGCCGGTTGGCGGGGGTCCGGGACAAGGCGCTCGCCGGTGACTACACGGGCGCGACCAACGATCTGACCGCCGGCTGGACACTGCGGTGGACCCAGACCTTCCACCCCGGTTACGAGTTGCAGCTCAGCAGCCCGGGGATGACCACTGTCAACAACTACGCCCGGATCACCGACTTCCGCACCGGCGAGGTCAGCTCGACCTGGACCGACGGTAACGGCACCTGGCGGCGGCGGGCGTTCACGTCCCGCCCCGACCGGGTCATCGTGCAGGAGCTGACCCCGGCCCCCGGCCGGACGGTCGACACCACGCTCAGCGTCAACACCAGGCTGAGCGGCGTGCCCGGGTCGGTCGCCTTCACCACCCTGGCGACGGTGAGCAACGGTGACGGCTACCTCAACCTGCGCGGCACCTACCCGGCCGGGCAGGGCGCCTTCGGGTACGAGGGGGTGACCCGGGTGGTGGTGACCGGCGGGTCGGTGCGGGCGAGCGGGTCGACAATCGTGGTCTCCGGGGCGACCAGGGTGCTGCTGCTGACCAAGCTGGACCGGTACGAGTCGTCCACGGCGTGGAACACGCAGCCCCTGCACGCGGCGCTGGGAACGTTGGGCACCGACTACCCGGCACTGCTCGCGGCGCACACCGCGGTACACGCGGCGCTGTACGACCGGTCCCGCCTCGACCTCAACGTCAGCGCCGCCGACCGCCAGTTGTCGACGGGCGAGCTGATCGCGAGGCAGAACGGTAACCGCAACGTCGTCGACGGCGCGTTGCTGGAGCGGATGTACGACTCCGGCCGGTACCTGTTCCTCAGCTCCAGCGGCATCCTGCCGCCACGGCTGACCGGTCTGTGGACGGGAGCCTGGGACGCGGCGTGGGCCGGGGACTTCACCACCGACGCCAACGTCAACCTCCAGGTCGCCGGCGGCAACATCCTGTCGCTCACCGAGGCGATGGACGGGTACTTCAACCTGATCCTCGGCCAGATCAACGACTGGCGCACCAACGCCCGGAACCTCTACGGGACGCGCGGCCTGCTCGCTCCCACCCGTACCGACGGTGAGTACGGCAGGATGCTGCACTTCGACGCCGGATTCCCGGGCCTGACCTGGACCGGTGGTGCGGACTGGCTGCTGTATCCGCTGCTGGAGTACTACCAGGTCACCGGGGACACCACCTTCTACCGGACTCGACTCGCCCCGGTCCTGACCGAGCTGGCGCTGTTCTACGAGGACTTTCTCACCCGTACCGACGGGTCCGGCCGGGTCATCGTCGTGCCCTGCTTCTCGGTCGAGAACACCCCCGGCAACACGGGCCGGCAGCTGTCGATCAACGCCACCGGCGAGATCGCCGCCGCCCGGCACGCCCTGCAGGCGGCCATCGACGCCGCCAACTTCCTGGGTACCGAGCAGGGCAGCGGCCAGGGCGTGCAGCGCTGGACGGCGCTGCTGGGCAAGCTGCCCGACTACCGGATCAACGGCGACGGGGCGCTCGCGGAGTGGGCCTGGCCCAGCCTGACCGACCGGTACAACCACCGGCACGTCCAGCACCTGTACCCGGCCTGGCCGCTGCACGAGATCAACCCGGAGGACAAGCCGGACCTGGTCCGGTACGCCGGCCGCGCCCTGGACCTGCGCGGCGACGAGGGTGGTGAGGCGCACGGCGCCCTGCACCGGGCCCTCGCCCGGGCCCGGCTCAAGGACGGCGCCGGCGTGTACGGCAACATTCGCAAGATCCTCGGTAACAACATGGTGTTCCGGTCCCTGATGACGTCGCACAATCCGAACCTGACGACGTACAACGCCGACGCGGCCATCGCGCTGCCCGCGGTTCTCGCCGAGGCGCTGGTCTACACCCGGCCCGGCATCCTGGAGTTGCTGCCCGCGCTGCCCGACCAGTTCGGCAAGGGCACGATCACCGGGGTACGCGGCCGTAACCGCATCCGGATCGACGCGCTGAGCTGGGACATCGGCGCGCGGACCGTCACCGCCACCGTGGTCTCCGACATCGACCAGACGGTCACGCTGATCTGCCGGCGCGGCATCGCCACCATCACCGGTGCGAGCGTGACCAGTTCCCCGTTGGGTGACCACGCCCGGCAGGTGTCGCTCACCGCCGGCACGTCCACGCAGCTCGCCATCGGCCTGGGTGCCGGCGGTCCGACCCCCGGCATCGTCCGCCTGGTCAACCGCAACAGCGGCAAGGTTCTGGACGTCAACGGTGCGGCCACCACCGACGGCGCCGCGGTCATCCAGTGGACCTGGTCGGGCAGCGCCAACCAGCAGTGGCGGCTGCTGTCCAACAGCGACGGCTCCTACCGGCTGTCCAGCGTCAACAGCGGCAAGGTGCTCGACAGCGCCAACACGAGCCAGGGCACCGCGCTCACCCAGCGGACCGACAGCGGCGGCAGCAACCAGTGGTGGAAACTCGTACCGGCGGCCACCGCCGGCTACCACCGCCTCGTCAACGTCCGCAGTGGGCTCTGCGTGGACGTGGAGGGCGGCGCCACCACCGACGGCGCCCGGGTCATCCAGTGGGCCGCCAACGGTGGTCCGAACCAGGAGTGGCAGATCCTGTCGGTCTGACACCGCGAGTCCTGTCGGTCTGTGACGCCACCGCGAGCCCCGGACGTCCGGGACGGCGGCGGGCCGGTCGATGCACAGTGTGTCGCTCTGATCCGTAATTGGGGGCATTTTTCCGATACCTACCCAGTCGGTGGATCGTTGGGTCCGATGTGCGCTCGACGGCAGCCGGGCCGATCCCGGCTGTGTGCGGAGCGGAAGCATGTCGAAGGCGGAGGTGACTCAGCTGAGTCGGATCGCGGGAATGATCATCGCGGCGGGCGGTGGCCGGCGCATCGGCGGCCCCGAGGCCCTGCTCCAGCAGGACGGCCGGACGCTCGTCGACCAGGTGCTCGACGTCATGACCGGGGCCGGTTGCGCGCCCTGCGTGGTGGTGCTCGGCGCCGCCGCCGAACAGGTCCGCCGGACGGCAGACCTGACCCGGGCGCGGGTGGTGGTCAACCGGTCCTGGGGGACCGGCATCGGGTCATCGCTGCGGATGGGCCTGAACGCCCTGGACGACCCCGAGGTCGAGGCCGTCGCCGTGGTGCCGGTGGACATGCCGGGCCTGACCGTCGCCGCGGTACGCCGGGTCGCGGCCCTGCCGTACCCGGAGGCGCTGGTCTGTGCGACCTACCGTGGGCTGCGCGGTTACCCGATGCTGTTCGGCCGCCGGCACTGGCCCGGGATCGCCACCCTGGCCAAGGCCGACGTGGGCGCCCGGCCGTACCTGATGGCCCACAAGGACGAGATCGTGGACGTGGCCTGCGACACCGTTGCCGACGGCTGCCGGGTGGACACTCCCGAGCTGATGGTGCGGTGGGGGCTGACCGTACCGGTCCAGCGGATCGGCGCCTGACCGACCCGTGCCGTCCCGCCGGGTCGACGACCAGGGTTACCCTTCCTCGGGTGAGTCGCCCGCCGCTGGATCTGGTCGCCCCGGACGTCCCGGCCGAGCCGCTGGACCACAACGCCAGCAACGCCGCCACCGGCGGCATCTGGCGGGTACGCCGGGACGACGGCACCGCCGTACTCAAGATCGCCACCTCGCCGGGCCATCATCCCGACCCGCCGTCGCACTGGATCGCCGGGGACGACCCCGGCCACTGGAACTACTGGCGGCGCGAGGTGCTGGCGTACCGCGACGGGTTGGCCGCGACCGTCTACGCGGACAGCGGCATCCGCGCGCCGGAGCTGCTCGACCTCGTCGAGCGGGACGGCTCGGTGGCGCTGTGGCTGGAGGACGTGGCCGGCCGGCCGGGCCCAGCCGCCGACGTGGCCGATCTCGCCGACCTCGCCCACCGGCTCGGTCGGGCGCACGCGGGTTGGCTCGGCCGTACGCCCGACGTGACCTGGCTGGCCCGGGACTGGCTGGTCGACTACGCGCGCAGCCGCCCGGTCCCCGACGTGTTGCCCTGGGAGCACCCGGTGGCGCTCGCCAACTGGCCCGCGTCGCTGCGGGCACGCCTGCGCGAGCTGTGGAATCGCCGCGAGGAGTACGTCGCGGCGTCCCGCGACCTGCCGCAGACCCTCTGCCACCATGATGTCTGGCCGATGAACCTGGTCGTCGCCGACTCCGGGCCCGTACTGCTGGACTGGATGGCCCTCGGCCCCGGGCCGGTCGGTGAGGACGCGGCCAACCTCATCCTCGACACGTTCCTCGACGGGCTGGTCCCGGTCGACCGGCTGGCCGACGTGGCGGAGTCGGTGACCGACAACTACCTGGCCGGGCTCGACGGCGCGGTCGACCCGGCCGTCGCCCGACGGGCCGTGGCGGTGACGGCCGCGGTCAAGTACTGCTGGCTGGCGCCCTGGATGCTGGGGTTCGCCGCCACCGCCAACCCGGCGACGCCGAACTACGACCGACGGGACGTGGCGCGGATGTTCGCCGGCCGGGCGCCCGTGCTCCGGCTGCTCACCGACTGGGCCGACGCCGCACTGGGCTGACCGCTCGGCGGTCGGGCGAGCCTGACCACCGGCGAGCCTGACCACCGGGCGGACCTGACCACCGGGCGAGCCTGACCACCGGGCGGTCGGGCGAGCCCGGCCGCTCGCCGGTCGGGCGGCGAGCCCGGCCGGCGCCATCCGCCCGTCCCGCTACCGCTTCCTGAGTGGCCAGCCGGTCCGGATGGCCGCGTCGCGCAGCCAGGCCCAGTCGGCGTTCTCCTGGGTCTCGGTCGTCGCGGGGGCTCCCTCTCGGGCGCCCGCCCGGGTGCCCTGCGCGCCCGCCGCTCGTTGGGTGTCCTGCCCGGCCGCCGCTCGCTGCGCGAAGCAGGGCAGGACGAACACGCTGGGCACGTCCCACTGCGGAGCGCTGAGATCCGGGCTGCCGAAGTCGAGCACCTCGGCGAGGTTGTTGGCCGCCGCGTCGCGCGGGGTCAACGGGGCGAGGCCGTGGCGCCACTCGATCATTTTCAGGATGGACGCGTGGTCGTACAGGTTGTGGGCGACCGCCCCGCGCGGCGCCCAGGGCGCGACGACCAGGGTGGGGATCCGGAAGCCGCGCAGGCCGGTCAGCGCCGGGTTGGTGTCCGCGGCGGCGCTCGGCGGTACGTGGTCGAAGAAGCCGCCCCATTCGTCGAAGGTGAAGACCAGCACCGTGTTCCGCCACGCCGGGCTGCTGGTCACCGCCCGGTAGATCTGGTTCAGGAACGCCTCGCCGTTACGGATGTCGCCGTGCGGGTGGTAGTCGTTGGACAGGCCATCCACCGCCTCCAGGAACAGGGCGGGTTCCACGTAGCTGACGGCGGGCAGGGTACCGCTGGCCGCGTCGGCGAAGAAGGTGTCCAGGCTCTTGCTGATGGGGAGGTACTTCAGTCCCCACATCGCCGAGAACGGCACGTCGGAGTAGTAGTAGCGGCGCGAGACGCGGGCCGCGGCGAGTCGGTCGAAGATCGTGGGGATCGAGGTGAAGCTGAACGTGTTGGACGTCCGGTCGGTCTGTGCGCCCCACAGGTAGAGCCGGTTGGGAAACGTCGGCCCCATCGTCGAGGCGAAGAAGTTGTCACACACCGTCCACATCGGCGCGGCCTTGCCGAGGAACGGCAGGTCCGCCTGCTGGTAGTAGCCGATGGAGAAGATGTCATTGGTCTTGAGCCAACCGTCGCAGGCTCCACCGTTGTACTCGGTGCGGCCACCGTCGTACGAGTGGTCCGGGTCGGCCCAGGCGCAGCCCTGGGTCGTGCTGAGGTGGTGCGTGGGCTGCATCATGCCCGACGAGTCGGCGTAGGACAGGCCGGCCTGTCTGCCGTTGGCCCCCGGCAACCAGCCGAGCAGGTGGTCGAAGGAACGGTTCTCCATGCAGACGACCACGATGTGCTCGATGCCCGACTCCGCCGGGCTTGGCAGCGTGGCCGAGGCACTCGCGGATGCGGCGTCTGTCGAGGAGAGCAGCGGAGCAGTGGCGATGGCTCCGGCGGCACCGGCCGCCCCGGCGAGAATATCGCGACGAGAGATGTCCATGCGTCGAATTCTCCGGCCATTGGCGCACGGAACCATAGACCTTGCGACGGGAATTGGTCCCGTGGTAGCCAAGGCTTCAACGAGGACTTTGGTGCCAGGGCTTCAACGAGGGTTTGCCGTCGTCAACCGTCGATGTCGAAGCTGTGCAGCACGCCGGGCGCCACCAGGCCGACCGCGGCCAGGATCGAGACGATGGTGAGCACCGTACGCAGCACCACCACCTCGCCGGTACCGCCGGTCCGCAGCGCGATGTGGTTCGGGATGCCGACCATGCGCCACATCCGGCGCTTGTAGGGGATCGGCCAGAGGATCGGCACACCGGCACTGGTGATCATGTCCCCGATGATGTGGGCGAAGCAGCCCACCCCCACGGCCAGGCCGAGCATCGGATAACCACGGTTGTCGGGCAGGGTGACCCAGGTGAAGAAGGCGGCACCCAGCGACAACAGCGTGATGGTGACCCAGCCGACCCGCTTCGCCCAGTCGTCGAAGAGACCGCGCAGGGCCAGCCCGATCATGAAGAACAGGATGCCGATGACCGCCCACTTGCCGTACGCGGCACAGAGCGCCGTCGTACCCCAGCCGACCAGCGCGGCGAACGGCAGCGTGTGGGTGAGCGTACGGTGCCCGTTGTTGCGGTGTGGATCCTTGCTCAGCCGGGTGGCGGTGTAGACCCCCAGCGAGATCTTCTCGATCACCTCGGCCAGGAACAGCGAGAAGACCCCGAAGGTACGCGCGACGGTGGCGCCACCCTGGTTGCGGGTGACCTTCCCGGAAAGATCCAGGTCGGGGAAGAGTGCCCCGCCCGCACAGACCGCCGTGCCCACGGCGACGGCCAGTGGTGACTGGTGGTAGCCGGCGAACTGGTCGAGCGCCCAGGAGCCCGCCAGCCAGACGGCGGCACCTGACAAAGCGTGGGACGGCCCCATCATCGTCGCGCATCCTCCCCATGGATCTTGCTGGCAAAGGTACGCCACGACGCCAACCGCCTCCGCTACCGGGCGCGGCGCGTCGTCCATCCTGGAGGCCCAGCGGCGGCACGGCTGTCGGCCACCCGACAACCGACCCCGACTGGCCTGCGCCGGGCATGCTCGGCAAGTCAGTCACCCCGCCTCTGCAAGTCGGTCACCCCACGTAGTGGGCCGGTTGGTTGGCGATGTTGCGCTGGGTTACTGCGTCAGCGAGGAGCGGATGAGCGCCTGCGGCCCCTTTGCAATGCTTCCCTCCAGGCGACACCGGGGCTGGGCTGGGATAACGCTCGTTGCCGGGTTCCTCTGGGGTCAGACTGCTCGTTACACGGTGTGCCTGTTGCCTGGAGGGAAGCATTGCAAAGGAGGGTGAAGGCACCTGGGCGGGAGGCAGTCGGCGCTCACTCTCGGTGAATGAGTGCTCCCGGATGATGGTTCGGTGACCCGGTGAAGGCTTGCTGGCCGCGGTGTGTCGGCGACGCGGTGCGCGTGCCTGCGGTGCGCGTGCCTGCGGTGCGCGTGCCTGCGGTGCGCGTGCCTGCGGTGGGCGTGCGGTGTCCCTGCGGTGCGGTGCGCTTCGGTTGCGGTGCGTCGGTTGGCGGTGCGTCTGCGGTGTGCATCAGCGAGCCAGTGGAACGCCGCTGAGGCTCTCGGCGGGCCGCTACGCAGGACGTACTGGTCCCCGCCGGGCACGTCGAAGTGCTGGACGCACTCGAGGTCCGGGCCGGATCGGCGCGGCGGCCGGATAGGTTCACCGGGTGGCCGTACTGAGATCCCTGCTGCTGTTCGTGCTGGCGGCGCTGGCCGAGATCGGCGGCGCCTGGCTGATCTGGCAGGGCTGGCGGGAACATCGTGGGCTGTGGTGGATCGCCGGGGGAGTGGTCGCGCTCGGGGTGTACGGGTTCGTGGCCACGTTCCAGCCCGATCCGAGCTTCGGGCGGATCCTCGCCGCCTACGGTGGCGTGTTCGTGGCGGGCTCGCTGGCCTGGGGCGTCGTGGTGGACCGCTTCCGGCCGGACCGGTGGGATGTGACGGGCGCGCTCATCTGCCTGCTCGGGGTCGCCATCATCATGTACGCGCCGCGCGGCGGTTGAATCGAGCCGGGGTTGAGCCGGCGGTGGTTGAGTCGGGCCGGGGTTGAGCCGGGCGACGGTTGAGCCGTGCCGCGGCTGTGGAGACCGGATCTGAGCGGCCGTACCTGCTGCTGGACCGCCGGGTGGCCGGACGGACCGGGCCGTGGGAGCGGCCCGTGCGGCGTTGACGGGTAGCGTGCCGGTAAGTACGATTCATTTCCAACCTTCGATCCCAATGGTGATGAGTTATCTACCCGGCGCGACGGGTTTTCGATTGCCGTACCGGGTGTTCATGGGGGATGTCGGGCGACGGGAGCTTCCATGACAGGTTGTTAGCGTTAACACCCAGGGTGAGGATGCCGGCTCGGAAAGCGACCAGGTCAGCGGCTGGTACACGGGTCCTCGCGACCGCACCGGGCAGCGGGCGCGACGCCGATCGATCGGCGTGGATTCCCGTGGATTCTCCCCCTGTGGCACAACTCGACAACCGCGCCGCGCGGTGGGGTCTCGGGCGGTCCATCGACCGCCTCGGAAGTGCCATCGCGTCCTCGAATCGTTCGAGGTCTTCCAACGCGCTCCCCTGGATGGTCACACCGCGCCTACCGGCGACGGAGAGGCGCGGCCATGACGGCGGTTCGAACCGCCGGAACGGTTCTTCGAATGCACAACTCGCACGGCGAGTGATCACTGCCTGAGGGGGTAGTTGTGAGATCCGCGTTCCCCGCAGCCGCGGGCGCGAAATTCCGGCTCACGGGACTCAAATCCCGGCGCAGCATCGCCTTGATGGTGAGCCTGCTCTGTCTCGTGGCGCTGTTCCCGGCGCTGTCCGCCCGCGCGGACAACCCGATCGTCCAGACCATCTACACCGCCGACCCGGCGCCGCTGGTCTACAACGGCCGGGTGTACCTCTACACCGGACACGACGAGGACAACTCGACGTGGTTCACCATGAAGGAATGGCGGGTCTGGTCGTCGGCCGACATGGTGAACTGGACCGACCACGGATCCCCGATGAGCCTGTCCACCTTCAGCTGGGCCCGCTCTGACGCCTGGGCGGGACAGACGATCTACCGCAACGGCAAGTTCTACTGGTACGTGCCGATGACGGTCCGGGCGACCGGTCAGATGGGCATCGGCGTGGGCGTGTCCAACAGCCCCACCGGGCCGTTCACCGACGCGATCGGCCATCCGCTGGTGAGCAACGGCCAGATCGACCCGACGGTGTTCATCGATGACGACGGGCAGGCGTACCTGTACTGGGGCAACCCGGACCTGTGGTACGTGAAGCTGAACGCCGACATGACCTCGTACTCGGGCAGCCCCACGAAGATCAACCTGACCACGGCCGGATTCGGCACCCGTACCGGGGACGCGAAGCGGCCGACGCTGTTCGAAGAGGGACCCTGGGTCTACAAGCGCAACGGGACCTACTACCTCGTGTACGCGGCGAAGTGCTGCTCGGAGTTCATCGCGTACTCGACCGCGCCCGGCCCGCTCGGACCGTGGACCTACCGCGGGACGATCATGCCCACCCAGGGCAGCAGCTTCACCAACCATCCGGGAATCGTCGACTTCAACGGCGGGTCGTACTTCTTCTATCACAACGGCGCGCTGTCCGGCGGTGGCGGTTTCACCCGGTCCGTGGCGGTGGAGAAGTTCAGCTACAACGCTGACGGCTCGATCCCGACGATCAACATGAGCACCACCGGCGCACCCCAGGTGGGCACCCTCAACCCGTACGTCCGGCAGGAGGCCGAGACGATCGCGTGGGAGTCCGGCGTCGAGACCGAGGTGGCCACCGAGGGCGGGCGGAACGTCAGCTTCATCGAGAACGGGGACTACATCAAGGTGAAGGGGGTCGGGTTCGGTACCGGCGCGACGTCCTTCGCCGCCCGGGTGGCCTCGGCGACCAGCGGTGGGACCATCGAGCTGCACCTGGACGGGGTCAACGGCACGCTGGTCGGCAGCTGCCGGGTCGCCGCCACCGGTGGCTGGCAGACCTGGACCACGGTGTCCTGCCCGACGAGTGGCGCCACCGGAACCCACGATCTGTACCTCAAGTTCACCGGGGGAAGCGGATCGCTGTTCAACTTCAACTGGTGGCAGTTCAGCCAGCCCGACCCGACGCCGCCGACCTCGGCCCCGCCCACCTCCGCCCCGCCGACCTCGATGCCGCCGACCTCGGCCCCGCCCACCAGCGCCCCGCCGACCTCGGCCCCGCCGACCTCCGCCCCGCCCACCTCGAACCCGCCGACCTCGGCTCCGCCGGCCGGCGCGTGTGGCGCCACCTACCGGACCACCAGCACCTGGTCGGGCGGTTACCAGGGTGAGGTGACGGTGACGGCCGGCAACTCGGCGATCAACGGCTGGACCGTGAAATGGAATCTGAGCAGCGGTCAGAGCATCAGCCAGATCTGGAGCGGCACGCTCAGCACCAGCGGCTCGGCCGTGTCGGTGAGCAACGTCGCGTACAACGGCTCGCTCGGGGCGTCCGCCTCGACGACCTTCGGCTTCATCGGCTCTGGTACGCCGTCGACGCCGGCCTTCACCTGCACCAGCCCGTGACGACGAGGCTGAACTAGAGGTGCGACAGTGGCCTCGTCCGGGCTGGTCCGGACGAGGCCACTGTCGTCTGCCAGGCCGCCGGAACCCAGGTCGTCGTCGGTGTGTGGTCGTCGTCGGCGAGCCGGGTGACGGATCCGAAGTCGCCGGAACCCGGGTCGTCGGTGGCGGGGTGCCGAGGCGCCGGGTGGTCGACGGTCAGGCTGTCGGTGGCGGGGTGCCGAGGTGTCGGGCGGCCGCGACGATGCTCGCCCGCCGGCGGGCGAGTTCCCCCGGGCCGTTCGCGGGCCCGGTCAGCATCTCGGCCACCTGCGGCACCGAGAACCACCAGGCGGCCATCGCGAGGACGAAGAAGACCAGGTACGCCGGGGGGAGGGCGTCGCTGATCAGGCCGTCCCGCTGTGCCCGCTCGACCGCCCGGACCTTCTCCCGGTAGTGCGTCTCCCGGTTGAGCCGGTCGGCGATGCTGCGTCCGGCCAGCCCTTCCCACTGCAGCAACCGGACCAGATGCGGGTTGGCGGCGTGGTAGTCGAAGGAGCGGCCAGCCCAGTCGCCGAGGTCGGCGCTCTGCGGGTCGACCGGAGCGACCGCGCGGGCCAGCGTGTCCAGTTCGTCGGCCAGCACGGTCTCGAACAGCGCCTGCTTGTCGCCGAAGTAGTTGTAGAGCCGTTCCTTGTTGATGCCCGCGCGTTCGGCGATCCGCGCCATCGTGGTCCCGTCCGGACCGCGCTCCGCGAACTCGACGATTGCGGCCTCCTTCAAACGCCGCTTTGTTCCCTCAACGTCCCAGGCCATGGCCCGTATTCTAGGCCCCCGGCAAGATTCCCGTCCCCAACGTTGCGGTTGGCTTCTATCCCGACATTTCGCCTCCGGCTCGTGGCCGCGAGCCGGGACGCGACGGACAGCTCCGGTCAGCCGGCCGGATGGAAACTCTGCCGCAGCATCAGCAGGTTCGGCTTGTTCACCGTCCAGTCGAACTCCCGGGTCAGCCAGCCGACCGTGTACGCCTGGCCGCCCGCGTTGACCAGCATCCGGTACGAGTGGACCGGTACGCCCTTCTGGTTGGTCCACCGGCACTCCCATTCGGCGCCGGCGTACGAGTCGACCCGCTGGATGGTCACCCGCTGGTAGCCGGGAAGCACCCCGGCACCGGTGAGCCGAGCCTCCTGGTCGAGGAAGTACCGGTCGGGCCGTCCGGTCGGCGGGGTCGACGGGTCGACACTGAGCACCCGGGAGCCCTCGGGATCCCGGAAGCACGAGACCGGCCCGTCGAGGTAGCTGAGCCAGCCCAGGGGCGCGGCGATCCGGAAGCCGGTGGGATCGACGTACCAGGTCCAGCCGGGGGCGAGGGCGAACCGTTCGGCGGTGGGCCGTGGCGCGGGCGGGACCGACCCGGCGTCGGCGGGCGGGTTGCCACAGGTGAAGGCGGTGAGCGCGCTTCGGTCGGTGGCGGTGCCGGCGGTGGAGTTGCCGACGGTGGGGGTCGACGCGATACCACCGGTACCACCCCGCTGGGACTGGTCACCGCCGGAGCGGTGCAGCAGCAGGGCGATCGTGGCGATGACGGCGACCACGGCGATCCCGGCGGTGACGGCGATCGTCCAGGTCCGGCGACGCCCGGTGGACCCGCCGCCACGCGCTGGCCCGGACCCGGCCAGGCGACGGTCGGTCGAGTCCTCGGCGGCCCGCCGGCCGGTCAGGTCCTCGCCCGTCCGGCGGCCGGTCAGGCTCCCCGCCTGCCGGTACCCGTCCAGGTCACCGGCCGCGTGTCGGCCGGGCGGCTCCTCGACCGCGCGGCGCCGGTCGAGGTCCCCGACGGCCCGCTGGTCGTCCAGGTCCTCGGTGACGCGCCAGCGCGGCGGCTCGGTCGCCGTGACCGGACCGGGCGGCCCGGGTCGGTGCCGGTCCGGACCGGCGATGGTCCGTCGGGTGCCGCCACTGCCCTCCGGGGAGCCCGCCGGACGCAACCAGCGCAGCCGGGGCGGGGACTCCGGCCCGGCCAGCACGCGGGTCAGCCGCTGCTCGATCTCGTCCGGACCGATCCGGTCCCGAGGCCGGCGCCGGAGCAGGCCGTCGAGGACCGGACGCAGCGGACCGGCGTGCGGCGCCGGGTCGGGGCCGGTGGTGGCCAGCGCGGTGAGGGTGGCCATCGAGGTCCTCCGGGCGTACGGGGACCGGCCCTCGACCGCCGCGTAGAGAGTGGCGCCCAGCGACCACAGATCAGCCTCGACCGTGGAGACGCCTTCGGCGGCCCGCTCCGGCGAGACGTACTGGGGTGAACCCATCACCATGCCGGGCCGGGTCACCCGGCCGTCGCCCTCGGCGATGGCCAACCCGAAGTCGGTGAGTACGACCCGCCCGTCGTCGGCGATCAGCACGTTGTGCGGTTTGACGTCCCGGTGCAGCACACCGGCCCGGTGCGCGGCGCGCAGCGCGGCCAGCACCGCGAGACCGACCTCGGCGGTCCGCCGGGGCGACAGGGGTCCGTTGTCGGTGATGAGTTCCTGCAACGAACGGGACGGGACGTACTCCATGACGATCCACGGATTGGTGTCGGCCGGCACCACGTCGTAGACCCGGATGATGTTGGGATGGTTGAGCCGGGCGGTGGTCCGCGCCTCGCGCATCGTGCGATGGCGCAGGGTGTCCCGCTCGTCGGGGTTGAGCCAGTCGGGCGGCACCACCTCCTTGACGGCGACGTCCCGGTGCAGCACCTCATCGCGGGCAAGCCAGACCCGACCCATCCCGCCCCGGCCGACGAGGCGGATCAGCCGGTAGCGTTCGCCGATGAGTCCCTGCCGCACCGCCCGCTCCCCAATCGTCACCCCACGTGAACGATAGCGAGCGGGCAGTACTTCCGCATCCCGCGCACGGGACTCAGGGGAGTATCTACTCAGGCCCGTCGGCCCGATCTACTCAATCGATGCCCGCTCAACCGGTGGCGGCCAGCTCCAGCAGGTTGCCCTCCGGGACGACCACCTTGGCCCGGACCTTCGGCGCGCCGCGATCCGGCAGCCGGCCCCGGACCGCCTCGGCGTACACCGAGGCGGTACGGGCGGCGATCGACGACCAGCCGTACCGCTCGCTGACCATGCTGCGCGCCTGGCGAGCCATCCGGCGGGCGAAGAACTCGTCGCCGATGAGTGTGCCGACGGCGTCGGCCAAGGCCACTGGGTCGCTGTGCGGGAAGGTCACCCCGGTGACGCCCGGCTCGACGATCTCGGCCAGCCCGCCGGTGGCCGACACCGCCAGTGGTGCGCCCGCGGCGGCGGCCTCCAGGGCGATCATGCCGAACGGCTCGTAGAGGCTGGGCACCACGGTGGCGTCGGTCGCGCCCAGCACGGCCGGGAGCTGCCGCTCGGACTGGAAACCGATGAACCTGACGTTCTGCTCCAGCCGTAGCTGCCGGGCCTGCTCCTGCAACTGCGGCCGGTACGGGCCGTCGCCGGCGATCAGCACCCGCAGCCCCGGATGCCGCTCGCGCAGCCGGGGCACGGCGCCGACCAGATGTTGCACGCCCTTCTCGTAGACCAGCCGGCCGGCGAAGCCGATCAGCGGGCCGGAGCCGGCGTACCGGTGCCGGGCCGAGGCGACCGCGTGCGGCCGGGCCTGCCACGCCCGGTCGTCGACCCCGTTGGGTACGACGGTGACCCGCCCGGCCGGCAGGCCGAACAGCCGGGTCACCTCGTCGCGCATGTAACCCGAGCAGGCGATCACCTGGTCGGACTCGTGGGCCAGCCAGTGTTCGACCGAGTGGATCGTCTTGTTCAACTCGCCGGGCAGCCAGCCCTGGTGCCGGCCGGCCTCGGTGGCGTGGATCGTGGTGACCAGCGGCAGGCCGAGGTGCTCGGCCAGGGTGACGGCGGTGTGCGCGACCAGCCAGTCGTGGGCGTGGACCACGTCGTATCGTTCGGCGCCGGCGGCCCGTAGCGCGGTGCGCAGCAGGGTGTGGTTGAAGGCCATGGTCCAGGCCAGCAGCGAGCCGGTGGCCAGCGGAAAGCTGACCGGGTCCTCGGGGGCGCGCACCACGCGCACGCCGTCGACGTACTCCTCCAGGGCCGCGCCGTCGGCGTGCCGGGTGACCACCGTGACGTCGTGACCGGCGGCCGCGAGCGCGACCGACAGCGCGTGGACGTGCCGGCCGAGGCCCCCGACCAGCACGGGCGGGTACTCCCAGGAGAGCAGCAGCACCCGCCGCGGCTTGATCGTCTGGATGTCGAGTTCCTGCGCGTTCAGTGGCATCGGCCCGCCTCCTCGCCGTCAGGTCGTCCCGGCCGGCACGCGCCGTTGCGTGCCGGCCGGCAGCTCAGCTCCGCGACTCCATCGTGCTGGAGCCTCGCTAACCAGCGGCGACGTCGCGGTTTCCATGGTGTGACGGTCTCAGACCAGGTCGCGGGCGCGTAGAACTTCCGCCACCGACCACGCCTGGAAGGGACAACCGGTGGCCGCGTGCGGCGCCAGTCCGTCGGCTGTCTCGCTCACCGATCCTAGGCCGAACTCCGACAAATGGCCATCTATGCCTGACAATGCCTCATTGATTGGCACACCGCCCCGGCGACAGGCGTCCACGTACGGCCCGAGCAGCCACGGCCAGACCGTGCCCTGGTGGTACGCGGCGTCCCGCGCCCCCGGCCCACCCCGGTGCCGGCCCACGAACTCCGGGGCGTCCGGCGCCAGGCTGCGCAGCCCGAGCGGGGTCAGCAGGGCGGCGCCCACCGCGCGCAGCGCCACCGGGTCGACCGGCAGCGGGGCGTGCGGCAGCGACCAGGCGAGCAACTGGTTGGGACGCAGCGCGTCGTCGTCATGCTCGGCCACCCCCTTCGGGTACGGCGCGGGCGGCGCGTCCAGCACGTCGTACAGCCAGCCGGCCGGCGCCGGGAAACGGCGCCGGAACGCCGCGACGGCGCGTTCGTGGACGGCGCCGGCGGCACCGGCGTCCCCGCCGACCATCCCGGCCAGCTCGACCACCCCGGCCAGCCCGTTGACCCACAGCCCGTTCACCTCGACGGGCTTGCCGGCCCGCCGGGTCACCGGCTGACCCTGCACCCGGGCGTCCATCCAGGTGAGCGCGACGCCGGGGGAGCCGGAGGTCAGCAGGCCGTCGGTGTCGACGCGGATGCCGTACCGGGTGCCGGCCAGGTGGCCGTCGACGATCCCCCGCAGCCCCGGCAGCAGCTCGGCGGCCAGGTCGGTGTCGTTCTCCCGCATTACGTGCCGGGTCACCGCGTGCAGGAACCACAGGCTCGCGTCGACCGTGTTGTACTCCACCTGCCCGGTGTCGGCCGTGTTCGCCAGCATCCCCCGCGACAGGGTGCCGGCGTACGCCCGCAGCAGCTCCCGGCCCTCGGCGGCCCGGCCGGTGGCCAGGAACAGGCCCTCGTAGGCGGTCATGGTGTCCCGGGACCAGGCGCCGAACCAGGGATACCCGGCCACCACGTCCGGCCCGGTGCGGGTGCGGACCACGAACGTGTCGGCCGCGAGCGCCAGGGTCGCGGCCACGTCGTCGGCGGGCCGGGCGGCGGCCACCACCGACCGGTTCCGCCGGCGGGCCGCGGCCACCACCTCACCGGCCGGCGGCGGCGGGTCGGTCAGGTCACCGGCCCAGGCCAGCACCTCGACCGTGTCGCCCGGCCGGTCCAGCACACCGGAGAAGTTTCCCGCGTACCACAGGTCCTCCTCGGCGGCCAGCCCGCGCTCGGCCTCCGCGCGGTGGTACACGCCGCGCCACCAGTGACCCGTCGTCCGCCACCCGGGGCCGCGCAGCCGGTACGCGTCCTCGAGCACCGCGCCGTCGGCCACCGGGGCGGTCCGCAGCGGCGGCCCGTCGGCCCGCCGCTCCCCGTGGGCGTCCCGCCAGGTGCAGACCGCGGCCAGGTCCAGCCGGACCGGCGGCCCGGACACCAGCCGGTGGACCACGGCCACGGCCGGCCGGCCGTACGTCATCGCCAGTTCCCGTTCGACGACGGTCTCGCCGATCCGCCACCGCCACCGGGGCAGGCCGTCGACCAGCTCGAAGCGTTCCAGCAACTCGAATCCGCGCGGGTCGACCACCCCGGAGGCCCACTCGTGCCCGCCCAGCCGGACCCGGGCGCCGGAGTCGAGGGTCAGCGCGGGGTCGAGGGACACCAGCCCCACCTGGCGGCGGGCCGGCACGTCGCCGGACACCACGAGCAGCCCGTGGTAGCGGCGGGTCCGCACACCCGCGACGGTGCCCATGGCGTACCCGCCGAGACCGTCGGTGAGCAGCCACTCCCGTCCGGTGCCCGCGGTGATGTCGCCGCACACCTGCGGACCGAATCCGATATCGATCACTACTCCTCCATCGGCCGAAGGGCTCGGTACCCGTAACATGCCCCGGAAACACCGCCCGTTCCGTGAAGGTTGGATAAAGATCCTTAAGCCGAGGTGATCACTGCCGTGCCGCCCGTCCACAACCCGGCGCAGGACCCCGAACGGCTCCGGCTGGCCGAGGCCGACGCCGGCGAACGGCCGTGGCGTGCCTGGGGCCCCTACCTGGCCGAACGGGCCTGGGGGACGGTACGGGAGGACTACAGCGAACACGGCACCGCGTGGCAGTACTTCCCGCACGACCAGGCCCGGTCCCGCGCCTACCGCTGGAACGAGGACGGCATGGCGGGAGTCTGCGACGACCGGCAGACCTTCTGTTTCGGTCTCGCTCTGTGGAACGGCGTCGACCCGATCCTCAAGGAGCGGATGTTCGGGCTCGACGGGCACGGCGGAAACCACGGTGAGGACGCCAAGGACTACTGGTGGTACCAGGACTCCACGCCGACCCACTCGTGGATGCGGTGGCGGTACCACTACCCGCAGGCGGCCTTCCCCTACGACGACCTGGTCGCCGAGAACGCCCGACGGCGGCGGGACGAGTCGGAGTACGAGCTGGTCGACACCGGCGTCTTCGACGACGACAGGTACTGGGCGGTGACCGTCGACTACGCCAAGGCGTCCCCGACCGACCTGTGTGTGCTGGTGACGGTGGCCAACCGGGGCGACCGGCCGGCCCGGCTGCACCTGCTGCCGACGCTGTGGTTCCGCAACACCTGGTCCTGGGGACTCCCGGGCCGGGACCGGACCCCCGAGATCGCCGGCGAACCCGGCCGGCTGGTGGCCCGACACGCCGAACTGGGCCAGCTCGTGCTGGCCGGGGAGGGCGAACCGACCCCGCTGCTGTGCGACAACGAGACCAACACCCGCCGGCTGTGGGGGCTGCCGGGGCGCAGCGCGTACCCCAAGGACGGCATCAACGACCACGTGGTCACCGGCGCCGCGACCGTCAACCCGGCACGGGTGGGCAGCAAGGGCGCCCTGCACTACATCCTCGACGTACCGGCCGGCGGCGAGGCCCGGATCCGGCTGCGGCTGGCCGCGACGGCACCGCCGCCCGCGCCCGACGACGCCCCGGAACTGGACCTCGGCCCCGGGCACGCGGCGGTGCTGGCGAACCGGCGGGCCGAGGCGGACCTGTTCTTCGCCGGGGTGATCCCGGCCGCGGCGTCCGCCGAGGAGACCGCGGTGGCCCGGCAGGCCATCGCGGGGCTGATGTGGGGCAAGCAGTTCTACCACTTCGACGTGCGGCAGTGGCTCGCCGGCGACACGACCGCGGTGCCGCCGCCGGCCGGCCGCCGGCACGGCCGCAACAGCGCCTGGTCCCACCTGAGCTGCTTCGACATCATCTCCATGCCGGACCCCTGGGAGTATCCCTGGTTCGCCGCCTGGGACCTGGCCTTCCACTGCGTGAGCATCGCCCGGGTCGACCCGGGATTCGCCAAGGCGCAACTGCTGTTGCTGCTGCGCGAGTGGTACCTGCACCCCAACGGCCAGATCCCGGCGTACGAGTGGGCGTTCGGCGACGTGAACCCGCCGGTCCACGCCTGGGCCGCGCTCCAGGTGTTCGCCATCGACGGCGGTCGGGACTTCGACTTCCTGGCCCGGGTGATGCACAAGCTGCTGCTGAACTTCACCTGGTGGGTCAACCGCAAGGACACCGGTGGCAACAACGTGTTCGAGGGCGGCTTCCTCGGGCTGGACAACGTGGGACCGTTCGACCGCTCGGCGGCGCTGCCCGTGGCCGGCGTGCTGGAGCAGTCCGACGGCACCGGCTGGATGGCCATGTACGCGCTCAACATGCTCGACATGGCGCTCGTGCTGGCGGTACACGACCCGACGTACTCGGACCTGGCCACCAAGTTCTTCGAGCACTTCGCGCTGATCGCCGCCGCCGCGTACGAGCAGGGACTGTGGGACGACGAGGACGGCTTCTTCCACGACGTGCTGCGGCTGCCCGACGGCAGCCGGGTGCCGCTGCGGGTGCGCTCGGTGGTGGGGCTGCTGCCGCTGACCGCCACCACCCGGCTGACCTCCGAGACGCTGCGCCGGCTGCCCGACGTGGCCGCCCGGCTGCGCTGGTCACTGGCCAACCGGCCCGAGTACGCGGAGGTGGTCGGCGGCCGGCGACTCGGCCCCGACGGCCGCCAGCAGCGGCTGCTGGCGATGGTCGGCCCGGACCAGATGATCCGGCTGCTGGCCCGGATGCTCGACCCGGCGGAGTTCCTGTCCCCGTACGGGCTGCGCACGCTGTCCCGTCGGCACCTGGCCGAGCCGTTCTCGGTCAACCTCGGCGGCCAGGTCTTCACCGTCGGGTACGAGCCGGCCGAGTCGACAAGCGGGCTGTTCGGCGGCAACTCCAACTGGCGGGGCCCGATCTGGCTGCCCACCAACTACCTGCTGATCGCCGCGCTGCGCGACTACGCGGCCTTCTACGGCGACGACCTGCTGGTGGAGTACCCCACCGGCTCCGGGCAGAAGCGCACGCTGCGGCAGATCGCCGACGACCTGTCGGAGCGGCTGATCTCGCTGTTCGTCCCGAACGAGGACGGCCGGCGGCCGATCTACGGCGCGAACGAGCTGTTCCAGACCCGGCCGGACTGGAAGGACCTGATCGTCTTCCCCGAGTACTTCCACGGAGACAACGGCGCCGGACTGGGCGCCTGGCACCAGACCGGCTGGTCCGCCCTGGTCGCCGACCTCATCCTCACGCTCCGCGGCTGAGGTGAAAGGAAGGGCACCTTGTTATCGCTTTTCGTATAGCAAGGGCCCCCGCTTAACGGCGGAGCAGGGCCGCTGTGCTGCCCGCGACAGCCCTCGGCCAGGCCCGGATGGAAGCGCCGGGCAGGAAGGTCAGTTCGGGTGTGGCGAGTCGTGGCGGACGATGGCGACAGCCACCCGGCAGAACTCGTTCATGTCCGGGTTGAAGCTCGCGGCGATGTCCGGGTGCAGACCCGAGCGGGTCTCGTCCAGCAGCCGCCGGCAGACCTCCTCGACCGGTTCGCCCGCGTAGGCGGCCCGGATCCGGTCGGTGGCCGCGCGCAGCGCCGAGGTCAACTGCTCCTCCAGCGGAGCCCGCAGCTTCTGCTGGACCGGGTCCATACCGCGCGGATCGAGCGTCACGTGTGGCTCGGACATGGGACTCCCTTCCTTCGACGTCTGCGGTACCCACCGCGGTAGCCGGGCAGACCGGTCACTGCCGGTCTGCCCGACGGCTGGCGGTCATACCCGCCAGATTCACCTCAAACCGGGGCTTCCGGGACTACCTCCCGCCGGGTCGACGGCTCCGGAACGACCGGGTGTAACGGACGCAACGCGGCGACCCGGACGACGTACGAAATCTCCTCGGCCGCCTCTTCCTGGTATGACAGCCTGCGGATCTGCCGCTCGTCGCCGTAGAGCACCACATCCACCAGTACCCCGAGATGGGCCAGTCCGAGCGCGCCTACCCGTTTTTTGTCCTGGAGTACCGTGCCCACTCCGCCGACCAGTTGCGCCGCGTCCACCACCCGGTGCGCGGGCGGACAGCGCAGCACGATGTCCAGCTCCACCGGGCCGGTGAGGGCGCGCCAGCCCTGCTGCTGCGCCGCGGAGCAGGCGGCGGTGAGCAGTGCCCGGACCCGGGACGCCTGCCGGTGCCCGGCGGCGAACACCGAAAGCCCATCCGTCCTGATCGGTGGCATCCCGCTCACCTCGAATGACAACTCGGGTGCCTGGGTGTCGTACACGACGGCACCTCCTCGTCTTCTCGACGATCATGGCCCACCGTCGCACCCTCCGGGTGGATTTCACCGATCGGGTACGCGGCGGTGGTGTCGACGTCGGCGGCGACCGGCCGGTTGAACATCGACCACGGTAGCGGAGAAGCGGTCCCGAGCGGGAGTCCCGACCACTGACGTAAGGAGGGGCCCCGTTTTATCGCTTTCTGTAGAGGAAGGGCCCCCGCTTAACGGCTGCGATCCGGCGTACCCCCGCTGGTGTGCCCGGCGGGTCCGTGGGAACAGGTAGCTCCGGCGGGTCTGTGGAAACAGGTAGCTTCGGTACGGTCCGACCCCGTTGGTGTGCTGGAGGCGGTGGACGATGACTCAGGCTGGCGAGGCGGTCGGGATGCCCCGGCGGCGCGGCCGGCTGGCGCCGCCGGCCCGGCCCGGCCGGCGCCAGCGGCTGGCCGGCTTCGTCCGCCGCCGCCGGGCCGCACGCCGCCAACGTCCGGCCCGGCCGATCCGCCCGGTGATCCTTCCCCGGTGGCTGCTGAACCGGTGGCTGCTGAACCGGTGGCTGCTGAACCGGTGGCTGCTGAACCGGTGGCGGGCGGTCGCGCGACTGCTCGGGCTGTCCACCGCGGCGCTGTCGCTGGCACTGTTCGCCCTGCTGCACGTACTGGTCGCCCGGCTCAGCCCGGTGGCCGACACGATCAGCGACTATGCGCTGTCCCCGGCCGGTTGGATCTTCGACGGCGGCGTGCTGGCCCTGGCGGCCGGCTCGGTGGCCCTGCTCGGACCGCTGCTGGGACACCCGGTCGCGCCGTCCGGGCCAGGCGCACCGCCGGCCTCTCCCGCGCCCACCGGGCCGGTCACGCCGCCTGCGACGGCTGGGACGTCCAGGCCGGGCACGCCGCCTGCGACGGCTGGGACGTCCAGGCCGGGCACGCCGCTCGGGACGTCCGCGCCGTCCGTACCGGGGCCGTCGTCCGGGACGCCCGGCCCGCCCACGTCGACCGCGCCGGCCGTACCCGTAACAGCGCCCGGGACGTCCGCGCCGGTCGCCCGGATCGGTCCGGTCGGGGCCCGTGGGTGGCGGTCCGTCACCGGTACGCGGGGAATGGCCGCCTGTTTTGGCTGTTGGTGCCTCGGGCTCGTGGTCCTGACGGCGTTTCCCCGGGACCCGGTGGGCGCCCCGGTCAGCCTGACCGGGGAGATCCACCAGTGGGCTTCGGTGGCCGCGCTGCTGGGACTGCCGCTCGGCGCGCTGCTGACCGCGCTACGACATCGGATCGGCGGCGCCCGGGTGGTTGGCGCGGCCGCGGCGGTCTGCCTGACCGCGCTGGTTCCGTTCGTGATCGCCTACCTGGCCGGCTCACCCCTGAAGCCGTACGTCGGATTGTTGGAGCGGCTCGTGGTGCTCGGCGAGATCGTCCTGCTCGTGCTGCTCGGCACGGTTCTGCGGCCGACCCGGAGCGCACGGCCCGCCGGCCGGTCCGGCTGGATGATGCCCCGCCCCTTCGGCCGGGTCCGCCCGGGCGCCTGGCGTCGGCCCCGCTAGGCCGGCGCGGGCGGGCCGTCCCGATCCCGACAGGCCGGCGCGGGCGGGCCGGTCCTACCCGGGGGTACGGGTACGCGGGAAGTTGGTTGCCACCGCGGCGCGGGAACGGGATCCTCGGCCCGTGTCTGATCTCCTTCCGGTGCTGTGGTTGTGTGGACCGTCCGGGGTGGGCAAGTCCACCCTCGGCTGGGAGCTGTTCAGTGGGCTGCCCGGCGCCGGCTACGTCGACATCGACCAGCTTGGCATGTGCTATCCGACCATCCCGGCGGATCCGGACCGGACCGTGCTGGCGGCGCGTGTCCTCGGGCGCGTGGTGGACAACTTCCGGGCGGCCGGCGCCAGTTGTCTGGTCGTCTCCGGTTGCCTCGACGCCCGGCGCGGCGTCCACACCGAGTACCTGTCGAACGCCGCGCTCAGCGTGCTCCGGCTGCGCTGCGACCAGCCGGAGCTGCGTCGGCGGCTGGTCGAGCGGGCCCGCCCCGGCGAGCAGCCGGAACCGGCACTGCGTGAGGCCGAACTCCTCGACCGTACCGGGCTGCCGTATCCCGTCCTGGACACCACCGCGCGCTCCGCCGCCGAGGCGCTCGCGTCCGTCCGCGCCCACTGGCCGGTTCCGCCACCGCGACGGCCGGCCGATCCGACGGATCCAATGGACCGTGCCAACCCGGCGCACAGTGCCGACCAGGCGGACCGTGCCGACGCGGTGGGCCGTGCCGACGCGGTGGACCGTGCCGACCCGGTGGACCGTGCCGACCCGGTGGACCGTGCCGACCCGGTGGACCGTGCCGACCCGGTGGACCGTGCCGACCCGGTGGACCGTGCCGACCCGGTGGACCGTGCCGACACGGTGGGCCGTGCCGACCCGGTGGGCCGCGCCAGCCTTACCGATCCGGCCGGACCGACAACTCCGCCGAGCCGGCAACGGGCTTCGGGGCCCGGACCGGTCGACGCACCCGGCGAGATTGTCTGGCTGTGCGGCGCGACCGCTGTTGGCAAGTCGACAGCGGGCTTCCAGGTGGCGATGGCGTCCTGGCAGGCGGGGCACACCGCCGGGTTCGTCGACCTCCAGCAGATCGGCTTCCTCGACCCGACACCCGGCCGGACCCCGGCCGAGACAACCGGACAGACCCCGACCGCGACACCCGGCCGGACCTCGGCCGACGACCACCGGCTCAGAGCCGCCAACCTGGCGGCCGTGTGGCAGCACTTCCACGCGTACGGGGCCCGCCGGCTCGTCGTGGTCGGCCCGGTCGAGCGACCGGACGACGTACGGTGCTACACCGAGGCGGTACCGAACGCCAAGATCACCCTGTACCGGCTGCACGCCAGCCCCGACCGGCTACGTGAGCGGATCCGGCTGCGCGGGCAGGGCGGTGGCCCCAACATCGCCGGTGACGCGCTGCGCGGACAGCCCGAAATCGTGCTCGACCGGGCCCATGCGAGCGCGGTCGCCCAAGCCGATGCGCTGGACCGTGCCGGTCTCGGTGACGTGCGCGTGGACACCGACGGCCGTACCGCCGAAGATGTCTGCCGGGAGATCATCAAGACCAGCGGCTGGTGACCGAAGCAGATCGGCCGGTCCAGGTCGCCCGGTCCAGGTCGCCCGGTCCAGGTCGGCCGGTCCAGGTCGCCCGGTCCTGGCGCGGTGTCCGCAAGCCTTCACCGCTCACCGAACAATCATCCAGGAATGCTCGCTCACTGAAAGTGAGCATCAATCACTCCGACCCATGGCTTCTTCGCCTGCCTTTGCAATGCTTCCCTCCAGGCAACAGGCACACCGCGTAATCGGCGGTCCGGCCCGGAAAACCCGGCGCGATACATAACAGCAGCTCATCGTGGTGTCGCCTGGAGGGAAGCATTGCAAAGTGCGGAGCAGGCAGCAGGCGAGCCCCTTCTGGAGTGCTACTGAGTGTGAGGGGCGGGATGTCCGTCGGCATCGTCACTCACGGTGCCGACAGTGAACCGCCGTTGCCGCCCAACCGACCCGGTGAACCTTCCTGAACCTCGCGCTGGCTCGCCAGGATCGGACCAGTCGGAACCGGTCACCGGCGTTACCCGGCACCGGCGTCACCCGGCACCGGCGTCACCCGGCAACCCGATCAGCTGGCACGGGGTCAGCTGGCACGGGGTCAGCTGGCACGGGGTCAGCTGGCACGGGGTCAGCCGGCGGCGGTGACCGGGACGGTGGTCGTGGTGCCGGCCGGGCTGACCGCCGCGACGGTGCCGGTGTCCGGGGTGCTGAGCTGGTACGTCAGACCCGGCCAGCCGACTACCCGCAGGTCCTTGGCGGGCACCATGGATGTGGCGCCGTCCCCGGTCGCGACCGGTTGGCCGGCGCGCAGCACCGGATAGGTGTCCAGGGTGTCCCCGACGGCCCGGATCAGTCGTTGGCTGGCGTTCAGTGCCTGCGGCAGGCCGGCCAGTATCGTGCCGTGCTGGCCGAAGACGGCGCCGACGATCATGACGGTCCGGCCGTCGACCCGCCGTGTCGCGGCGAACAGCAGACACCCCCCGGCGGCGCTCATCGAGCCGGTCTTGATGCCGATCACGCCGTCCTTGCCGAGCAGCCGGTTGTAGTTCTTCACCTTGCCGGCGACCGGGATGGTCGCGCTCGACATTCGGACGATCTGCCGGAGCGTTGCCGAGCGCATCGCCGCCTGGCCGAGCTTGACCTGGTCGGCGGCCGTGCTGGTGGTGTGGGCATCCAGGCCGGACGGGTCGGTGTAGTGGGTGTGTCGCATTCCCAGCCGCGCCGCCGCGTCGTTCATCTTGGCGACGAATCCGGCGATGCCACCGGCGTCCCAGCGGGCCAGGATCCGGGCGATGTTGTCCGCCGACGGCAGCATCAGCGCCTCCAGCGCCTGCCGTTCGGTGAGCCGTTCGCCCGCGGTGACCGGTACCAGGGATTGACCTTCGGCCCGTTCCCGGGGGTAGCGGGCGGCCTCGGCCGCCGACACGGTGAGGGTGGGTCCGGCCGCGCCGGGGGCGAGCGGGTGGTCGCGCAGGATGATGTACGCGGTCATCACCTTCGTGACGCTGGCGATCGGCCGTGGGGTGGTGCCGCCCGACGAGCCCACCGTGCCGATCCCCTCGACGTCCACACTGGCCTGCCCGGTCTTCGGCCAGGGTAGCCGGGGGAGCGTGCCGGGGATCCGGTAGCTGCCCGGCAGGGAACGCTGCTGGTCGGTGGGGGCCCCCGACGACGCCAACCCGGTGGCGCTGGGCCGGGCGGGTCCGGCCAGGTCGTCGGCCACCGGTGTCGGGTCCCCGCCGGACCGCAGGGCGACGACCGCGGTGGTCGCGCCGAGCACGGCGGCCAACGCCGTACCGGAGATCAGCAGGGTACGTCGGGACGGACGCCGACGCCGGGTCCCGGCCGGCCCGCCGCTGGCGTCGGCCGACGGCCCACCCGGTGGGTACGGTCCGGCGCCGGTTGGTGGACCAGCGGGCGGGTCGGTCAGTGGGTACGGTCCGGCGCTGGCCGGGTCGGCCTGACGTGAGACGTACACCGTGCCGGTGGGGCGGGTGGGCTGCATCGGCGGCCTTCCTGCCGGGCCGCCGGGTCCGGCGGTCGTTCCGGCATCGTACGGCGATCTTGATCTGGCCCGCGACCCCGTCGGTTCAGCCCAGTTCGGCCAGCTCACGCGGGGTGAGCCGGAGTGCACCGGCGGCGATGTTGGCGGCCAGGTGCTCCGGGTCGCCGGTGCCGGGGATGACGAGTACGTGCGGTCCCTGGTGCAGCGTCCACGCCAGGCGCACCTGGTGCGGGGTGACTCCGTGCGCGGCGGCCACGGCCCGCACCGACGCGGCGTGCGTACCGGCGGCGCCGGCCTCGCGCCGGGAACCGGCCAGGGTGAAGAAGGGTACGAAGGCCACCCCCCGCTCCGCGCAGGCCCGCAGCAGGTCGTCGTCGGTGCGGTTGTTGTCGATGGCGTAGTTGTTCTGCACGCAGACGACGGGGGCGATGGTCCGCGCCTCGTCCAGGTGGTCGAGGCGCACGTTCGACAGGCCGAGGTGACGGATCTTGCCGGCCGTGCGCAACTCGGCCAGTGCGCCGAACGCCTCGGCCACCGAGTCCCGGCCGGGGCGCCTGACGATCCGCAGGTTCACCACGTCCAGGTGGTCGCGGCCGAGCTGGCGCAGGTTCTCCTCGACCTGGCGGCGCAGGTCGGCCGGATCGGCGGCCTCGGACAGGTGGCCGTCCTCGTCGCAGGCGAAGCCGACCTTGGTGGCGATGACCAGATCATCCGGGTACGGGTGCAGGGCCGCCCGGATCAGCTCGGCGGCGTACCGGGCGGGGCCGGTGCCCACCCCCAGGGTGCCGCCGGGGGAGCGGTAGAACGCCGCCGTGTCGATGTGGTTCACGCCCAGTTCCACCGCCCGCCGCAGCACGGTGATGGCCAGCTCACGGTCGGGACTGGCGGTCAGTCGCATCGAGCCGAAGCCCATCCGGTTCACGGTGCGGTCGCCCAGCGTCCAGGTGCCGGCGGCGGTCGCGGTGATCTCGTCGATTGGCATCCGGCGAGGCTAGCGCGGTGGCCCTGGGCTGCGCATTCATGCAATCACCCGATACCGGGACGGCGTACCCGATGCTAGTTTTGTTGTACTGGCGGAGCAGGCTCGCGGCGCTTTCTGCCCTGCACCTCGACGAAACGCTTGAGCAGCATCTCGTGCCGGAACTCGTACACGGGACCGACCGCGCGCAGGATGTTCCGCCGGTGCGCGTCCTCGAGGAAGGCCATCAGGCGCAGCGGCGTTCCCTCGGTACGGGCGAGGTCCACCGCCGCGAGCGCGGTGGCTACGGCGACGTTCCGGGCCAGCGCGGCGGTGATGGCGGTCATGAGCGCGAAGGTGGCGCCCACCGCGAGACCGGCCTGCGGGCCGTCGACGGATCCGGTCGATCCCCCGAAGAACAGCCCCACCGCGAGCCCCACCATGATTCCCAGCCCGAGCCGTAGGCCGAGGTGGTGCCGCCACACCTCCCGGGGGCCGAGCGTCCTGACCTCGATCTCCGCCGGGCCGATCCCGTCCCGGACAGGATCGAACACCCGGCCCGCGCCGAGGCCGATGATCGTGCCGGCCACCAGCCGAAAGCCCTGGCCGGTGGCGAGGATCGCGCCGAAGGTCAGGGTCAATGCTCCGGTGTAGAGGACCCAGGGTGGTGTCGGGTCATTCCCCAGTAGGCCCGACTTGGTCAGCAACACCGCTCCCGGGCCGGAGAGGGACCACACCACGAGCCCCACGGGGACGGCCCGGGGCGGAAAGATGTCCCGCCAGCCCGCGGTGATGATGGCGCCGTCGTCGCTGGAATTCGTCGGTTTCGAGGCCAGGCCCAGGAACATGAACACGGTGAAGCCCGTCCCGATGCTGCTGAACGCGGCGTAGAAAAGTTCCATTACGGGGGGTAAAAGGACGAACCCCACGATGATCTGCAGCGCCGCGGCGGCGGTCGCGGCGGCCAGGGGCGTGCGTCGGGAGGTGACCCAGGACGGGATCGTCCACCATTCCAACGAATGGTTCTCCTGCTCGTCGAGCCGTCGGGCCAGAAACAGCAGCGTGTTCGTGGCCTGGTCGATCGAGAACGGTGGTGCGGGTTGGCGCGGCCGGGGCCGGTACGCGGACCAGACGATCTCGTCGAGCAGGTGACGCTGGACGGCCAGCGGGGTGGGAAAGCGACCCGGGTCGAGCAGTTCGTCACCGCCGTGGTCATTCCCGGCGTTGTCGTAGATCTCTCTGGTGAGGCTGACGAAGAGCGGGTTGGCGAGCGCGGTCGCCAATCTCCCCCGTGGGTCCCCGGTGAGGTTCGCGGTGATCGCCGCCCAGGCCGGCGGGACCGGCTCTGGCCGGCCGTCTAGGAGGTACGTCACCGCGTCCGAAGGGTCGACGGCCTTCAGCTCCACCATCACGCCGGAGCCCTCCGGGATCTTCTGCAGCGTGGTGGACGCCTCATAGCCTCGGGAGATGAGCACGACCCGGTGGTTCGCGTCGCTCAACGCCGCCAGGATGACCGGTCGGAGGTTCTTCTGGACCTGGTCGAAGCCGTCGAGGAAAACCGAGATCCGGCCCTCCTCAAGCAACTCTTCGGCCGCCGCGCGCCCGGCGCGGCCTCGGAACATCGAGTACTGCCGGGCCAGCCGGCCGACGAGCCAGCGCGTCGGATCCTCGTCGTTGGGGTTCCAGCCGACCAAGTCGAACATGACCGGCACCGGCACCAAGGCGGCGCGGTCGGGTCCGACCTGCTTGCGGTGGTCGAGCGCCGCGCGCAGCAGCAACACGGCGGCCGTGGTCTTTCCGGCCGCGGGTTCTCCGGTGAGGATGAGCCGGCCCGATCCGAGTCCGCCGTAGACGGTGTGCAGTTCGTCGAGGCCGCCGCCCTCGGCCAGCGTCTCCTGGGTGACGCGCTGGACACCCGGTAGGGGGGTGAAGGTTTCCCGCCCGTCGACGGCCGACTTGAACTTCCTGGGTACCTTCCGGGTGGTCAACTGCCACCGCACCGGCAGCTGGGGTTGCGCCGTCAGCCGGCGGCGCTTGGCTTCCCTGTCCCACTGGCGTTTCACCGCTTTCGCCAGTTGGTCCGCCCAGCTGTCGAGCGTCCGTTCGGCCGCCGCCTGGCGTGCGGTCAACAACAAGGAGAGGCTCACGGCCACGACCATGACGACGGCCGCGAGTGGCGTGTACTTTCCCGGGATGCCGGCGGAGATGACGTTTGTCGCCAATCCAATCGGCAGGCTCAACAAGAGCAGGTAGTTTGCTATCCGGAGGGATCGCACACGCACTCCCAGTTCGCTCGCTCACCGGTGGCTTCGCTCAATCCGCCGCCTTGGCCGCCCCGGTCGGGTGTGGGCCATATCTTATGCGAATTCGGCACGGGGTCATCCGGCCTGGGCCGCTCGTTTTCCTCGGTCCGGACCGTCCGCTGACGCGGGCCTGATCACTCGCTTGTCCGGGACCGGATCGCTCGCCTCCTCGGCTTGAGCGTGGAAGTTCCACGTTTCGGAGCCGTTGTGGACGCCGCCTTTGCAACATGACCACGATGTTGTTCACGCACCGACAAATGCGATCGTCCCGTGTTGACCCGCTGCTGGCGTACGTCGTTGGGTCGGTTCATATCTGCTGTTTCTCGACCGGCGGAGGGGACGGTTCGATGGTGGAGGAGACGAGTGGTTCGACGGTGCCCCGGCGGCAACTCGGGCGGTACCTGACCCAGTTGCGCACCGACGCGGGGGTGTCGCTGGAGGACGCCGCTCGGGCGTTGCAGTGCTCGCGGCAGAAGGTCTGGCGGATCGAACGCGGGATGAGCCCGGTCCGCACCCCGGACCTGTCGGTGATGTGCGACCTCTACCGGGTCGTACCGTCGATGGCCGAGGTGTTGCACGGGGTGGCCAGGGAGAGTCGCTCGAAGGGCTGGTGGCAGGCGTACGGTGACGCCATCCCGGCGTGGTTCTCGCTGTACGTCGGGCTGGAGGAGGCGGCGTCCCGGCTGCGGTACTACAACGCCGAGATGATTCCCGGGCTGCTCCAGACCCGCGCGTTCATGCTGGAACTGCACCGGGTGAACCGGCCGGAGTTGCCGGCGGCGGAGCGGGACCGGGCCATCGCGGTCCGGCTGCACCGGCAGCGCCTGCTGGTCCGCCGGCTGCCCCCGGCGCCGGACCTGGACGTGATCCTCAGTGAGGCGGTGCTGCGCCGCCCGGTGCCGGACCGGGCGGTGATGCGGGACCAGTTGCACGCGCTGTGCGACAACGGACACCTGCCTAACATCCGGCTCCGGATCCTGCCGCTGGCCGCCGGGCCACCCCTCGCGGGCGAGGCCGGCACCTTCGTCATCCTGGACTTTCCCCGGTTGCAACCGACCACGCCGGCCGAACCGACCACCATCTACAGCGAGGGGCTGACCGGCGCGCTCTATCTGGACCGGCCGGGCGAGGTGGCCGCGTACGTCCGGGTCTGGCGTGGGCTGGAGGCGGCGGCCCTCGATGAGGGACAATCACGGAAGCTGATCGAATCGATCGCGGAGGAGTACGCCGATGACTGACCTGACCGGGGCCCGCTGGCGGACCAGCACCCGCAGCGGCACCAACGGTGGCGAGTGTGTCGAGGTCGCCGACAACCTGCCGGGCCTGGTGGCGGTGCGGGACAGCAAGGACCGGCCCGGCCCGGTGCTGCGGTTCGGCCCGGACGGCTGGCGCGCCTTCGTCACCGCCACGGCGACCGGCCGGTTCCACTGACCCGAAGCCCTCGACGTGCCAGCCGACTGGGCTGAGATCCGCCGCCGACTGCGCCGGCCGTTGCCGGTCGGCCGGGCTGAGAGCCGCCAACGGCCGGTTGTGCTGAGGGCCGCCGGCGGCCGGCTGTGGGAACACGGTTTTCCGGGCCGGGCCGGCATGCCAGGATCGAGTGATGATCACGTTGTCGGCGCTGCTCGGGGTCGGCGCCGTCGCGCTGGCGATGGTGCTCACCCCCGGGCCGAACATGATGTATCTGGTCTCCCGCAGCATCACCCAGGGACGGCGTGCCGGGGTCATCTCGCTCGCCGGTGTGGCGGTCGGCTTCGGTGTGTACCTCACCGCCACCAACCTGGGCCTCGCCGCGATCTTCGTGGCGGTGCCCACCCTGTACGTCGCGCTCAAGCTGGCCGGTGCCGGTTACCTGGCCTGGCTCGCGATCAAGGCGTTGCGCCCCGGTGGTGTGTCGGTGTTCCAGCCGGTCGAGCTGCCGCCGGACCCGGCCCGCCGGCTGTTCGGGATGGGCCTGCTGACCAACCTGCTCAACCCGAAGATCGCCGTCATGTACCTCTCGCTGATCCCGCAGTTCGTCCAGCCGGCACGCGGGCACGTCGTGGCCCAGGGCTTCCTGCTCGGCGGCGTCCAGATCATCGTGGCGTTGACGGTGAACCTGCTGATCGTGCTCGCCGCGGGCGCGGTTTCGACGTTCCTCACCCGCCGACCCGGTTGGCTTCGCCTCCAGCGGTACGTCATGGGCACCGTCCTCGGGGCGCTGGCCGTGCGGCTGGCCACCGACCGGGCCCGGCCGGTCGCCGCCGGCTGACCGCTACTGGCTCAGATCCTGGATCCGGGCCAGCTTCTCGTGCAGCTCGAACGCGGCGGTCAGGTCGTCCTCGGACTCGCGTACCCAGCAGGGGCTGTCGTCGCCCAGCTCGACCAGCCGCACACCGGCGGCCGTACCGTCCGGGTTGCTGAACAGCACGACGGGCCGCAACGGCGGGGCGGTGCCGGCGGTGGAGGCGACGCCCGCGCCATCGACCGCGACGCCCGCGCCACCCGCGAGGCCTGCCCCGCCGGGTGTGGTCACCGACCCCTGCCAGCCGATGATCCGACCGACGAGCCGCTGGTCGCCCGCCAACCGGCCGTAGTAGAGCGGGTAGGGCTGCGGGATCATGGCGTCCTTCTTTCCGCGACGAGTTCGGGGTCGCGGTTCGGTGTTCGGCCGATGCGGCCGTCCAGGTGCCCCGAAGGGCGACCCGGACGGCCGCGCCGAACCCGGCGACTCCGGTCGGCACGGGCGCTGCCCGCTACCGGCCGCGTGATCATCGATGGCTTCCTGAGTGGAGTCCTCCGGCCGCCCCGGCTCGGTCGAGAACTTCTACGCCGTTCCTACCAGGCGCGCGGCACCCAGACGCTGGCCGGGGTGAAGCCACCGAAGTCCGGCAGGCTGGTGTTCGCCGGAACCTGGTACGGCTCGCCGACGCAGTCGTCGTTCAGGAACATCGCCGCGCCGCTGTTGTGCGTGTTGATCGCGGAGTGGGCCAAGCCGTCCCAGTGATGGTCCACCAGGCTGACGCAGGTGCCGTACTCCACGATGGACGTGACGGTGAACCGAGACCCGGTGTAGTTGGTGCCGGTGAACAGGCACAGGTTGCCGGTGGGGCAGGTGCCGGGAGTGCCCGAAGGGCTGGGCGAGGTGTTGGGAATGGGGCTGGCCGAGGGGCTGTAGTGGGGCCGCGGGCGGGAAGCCGGGCTGGCCGGGGCGGTGGTGGCCACCCCGAGCACGGCTGCCGACGCCGCCGCGGCGACGAGCAGGATGGAACGGAGCTGTTTTGGTGACAAGTCAACCTCCACATCTTGACGTCCATATTTAGACGTACCTCGATAATAGAGGTGATCGTGGATGTTTGGTGGGTGCCGTTACCTGGACGTTCGCTGAGACCCCCGGAGGGTCCTCGACCGCCCGGACAGCGGGCCCGTACGTGTCGGAGCCGTCCTCTAACCTGCCCGCCGTGAGCATGAACGGGAACTGGCTGAGAATGACGGCGGAGCACCTGGCGCGGGCGAAAGACGACCTCGACTGGGCGTACGAGCGGGCCCAGGACGCGGCTGACAACGCGGACGGGCGATGGCTCGGCACGGACAAGACCTGGCACGCGCTGGACTTTCTGCTGGACCGCTACGGTTTCCGGGTGCCGATCGTGTACGGCGCCGAGCCGTTCGTCGACACCGCTGAGGATGGGTACGACGAAGCGGACGACGAGGATCCTGAGGCGGGCGACTGGGGCTACGGCCCGCCCCGGTACCTGACGCCGCGGCAGGTGGCCCTCGCCGCCACCGACCTGGCCCGGCTCACCGAGGAGGACCTGCTCCGTGGTGTCGACCCCGCCGAACTGACCCGCGCCGAGATCTACCCGGACGTCTGGGACCGGCCCGACGAGCTGACCTGGGCCGTTCACTGCCTGCCCGACGTCAGGGAGTTCTTCGCCGCGGCGGCCAGGGACGGCGACGCGGTGCTCTGCTGGCTCGACTGACTCCCGACGCCCGGAAGCCTCCCGGATCGGTCCGCTCAGGGTCGCAGGGGTGTCCGGCGAGGGCGGATGGTCCGGTGCGTGATCCGCCAGCCCTGCTGCCCGCGCTCGATGGTGTCCTCGTAGGTGACGCTGCCGACCGATCCATCGGCCATCACGCCCAGGCCTTTGGACAGCGCCCGGACCATGCCGTCGGCTGTCTCCTCGAGCACGATGTTCGTGACGTGGTGGGCGACCGGGTTCGCCTCGCCGAGGGCGAGTGCGGCCTCCCGGATGCCGGCCAGCCCTTCGAGGACGCCCCCGCCGAGGGCGGTCACGTCATACCTCACGTCCTCGGCGAACGCGGCGGACAGCCCGTCGAAGTCGCCGCTGTCGGTCAGGTGCCCGTGCAGGTTGACGAGGTCCGTGATCGCGAATCGTTCCGCTGGGGTGAGGGTCATGGCCGTCCTTTCGAGCCGGTGGAGCCGGATCGGTAGGTCCACGGGACTTCCACTTAAGTGGGGAACCCCCCGGTTATCTGCGGGTAGAGTAAATGGGGATGTCCCCGAATGGCAAACGCGGCGCTCGTGCCGATGCCCAACGCAACGCCACGGTCCTGCTCGCCGCCGCCCGCGAACTGGTGCGGGAGGTCGGCAGCGAGGTCACGCTCGATCAGGTGGCCCGGCGTGCCGGCGTCGGCAACGCGACGCTGTACCGACACTTCCCGACCCGTGCGGACCTGCTCGCCGCGGTCTACGCCGACGAGGTGGCGACGCTGTGCCGTCACGGCGCGCAGTTGCTCAGTGCGCCGTCACCGTTGGACGCGCTCTTCACCTGGCTTGCCGAGTTCGCGGTCCATGTGGCGACGAAGCGCCCGCTCGCCCTGGCTGCGACCGCGGGGCCGGGTGGGCGTCGGGGCCCCCGGTTCGACGAGTGGCACTCGTCGATCACCGCGACCGCCGCCGATCTGGTCGGGCGGGCCCGACCGGCCCTGCGAGCTGACCTCACCGTCGGCGACGTGTTGGCGTTGGCCAGCGGCGTGGCACTCGCCACCGACACCGGGCAGGTACGTCGGCTGGTCGGGTTCCTCCGTACCGGGCTGTCCGTCCCGGCGGACGACCCGGACGGTCCTGTCCACCCGGTGTCGTGATTCCGCTGGCTAGGTCCTGTCGTGGGTGACGACGACCCGCAGGGCGTCCCGTAGCTGCTGTCGATCCGCCGGGTCGAGCGGTGCGAGCAGTTGCCGCTCCGCCTCGTCGCTCGCCTGGAGGGCGCGGTGGAGGACGTCCGTGCCGTGCTCGGTCAGCTCGACCACGTTGCGACGCCGATCCCGCGCGTGCGGATGGCGGGTTACGAGGTTCCTCGCCTCGAGGGTGTCGAGCAGGGCGACCATGGTCGTCCGGTCCACCCCCAGCCGCTGCGCCGCCTGCTGTTGCGAGGCTGGTTCGTGGCCGGCGAGCACGAGCAGGACCCCCAGCTCGCGCGCGTCGATGTTGAACGGTGCCAAGGCCCGCGCGTGGAGCTCCTGGAGCCGGATCGCGGCGTGCTTGAGCAGATAGCCCAGCCGCCTGCTCAGCTCCGGCCCCGGTCCACTGTCGCTCGACATGGGCAGAGCCTAGCGTTACCCTAATCGTCAGCTTGACTGATGATCAGTAGTCCTAACAAATGGAGCGATCATGATCCTGGTAACCGGCGGGCTGGGTTTCATCGGGTCCCACACCGTGCGGGCGCTACTGGACGCCGGCCAGGAGTGCGTGCTCGTGCAACGTCGCCCCGCCGAACAGCCGGCCGGCTTCTTCGACGTACCGGTCCGGCTCGAACAGGCCGACGTGACCGACCTGGCCGGCCTGCGCGACCTCGGCGCCCGGCACCGGATCACCGGGATCGTCCACCTCGCCGGCTCGATGCCCTGGCCGCCCGGCGCCGAACCGCCGGTAGCCGCGACCCGCCGCGCGCTCGGCGGACTGCTCAACATCATCCAGGTCGCCCAGGACTGGGGCGTGTCCCGGGTGGGCGTGGCCAGCACGATCGGCGTCTATGCCGGCGTCGCGGCCGACGGCCCGCTCAGCGAGGACTCGCCACTGTCCATGAGCGCGCCGCACCTCATCCCGACCTTCAAGAAGATCGGCGAACTGCTCAACGCACACCTGACCGACGCCACCGGCATCGACATCGTCAACTACCGCATCTCCGGCGTCTGGGGGCCACTCGGCAGGCCCGGCCTGTTCTTCGCCGCGCCCGACCTCATCCACGCCGCCGCCCACGGGCACACCCCGGACCTGTCCGGGCTCCGCGCCCCCGCGTACGCCGAGGACTCGCTCGACCTCTGCTACGTCAAGGACGCCGGCCGGGCGATCGCGCTGCTGCAAACCGCCGACACCCTCCAGCACCGCACCTACAACGTCGGATCCGGCCGCGCCACGACCAACGCCGAGGTCATCGCCGCGATCAAGAAGGTCGTACCCGACGCCCGGATCGATCTGCCCGCCGGTGAGAAGACCAGCTTCGGCCACCTCGACATCACCCGCCTCCGGCAGGACACCGGCTACCAGCCCGAATACGACACCGAACGGGCCGCCGCCGACTACATCTCCTGGCTGCGCGCCGGCAACGAACGCTGACCGCCGACCGCTGCCCACCGGGGCGAGAGCCGGGGCCGCGACGGTCCGGACCGCACCGGCTCGTCCCATCGCCGGGTCCCGACTACCGTCACCGGATGGCCGAACTGATCCTGCCGACCACCCGCCTGCACGCCGCCTTCCTGGCCTGCCGCGCCGACTGGGGACCCGGCCGCCACGAGGACGGCTTCGGCCTGGCCGCCGCAGACGACGTGGACACCCCGGACGGCTTCGCCGACTGGGTGCACGAACGGATCCGGCTGACCCACCCGACGGGTACGCCCTGCCCGCCCGGAAGGCACGGAACCCCCCGGTGGATCGTCGAGGACGGCGAGGTCCTCGGGGGGATCGTCCTGCGACACAGGTTCGACGACCGGGTCGGCCACATCGGCTACGGCGTGCGCCCCTCCGCCCGCCGCCGGGGACTGGCGAGCTGGGCGCTGGGCGAGATGCTCGACGAGGCCCGAGCCGCCCTCGGCCTGGACCGCGTCCTCGTCCCGTGCCTCGCGGACAACGTCGCGTCGGCCCGCACGATCGAACGCAATGGCGGCGTCCTCGAAGGCATTCGCGACACCTCGCACGGCCCGGTACGGCGCTACTGGATCAGCCTGGGGCCCTTCCTTTCCCCGACGCCGGCTGCGGTCAGGGCCAGGTGAACCGGAGCGGCAGGTCAAGATAGCGGGCGTACGGGTCGAACGCCTCCTCCACCCGGGAGCGTTCCTTCGCGGTGAGGCCCACCAGCGGCAGGATCTCCACGGTGGCGCGAGTCTTGCCCAGGGTGCGCTTCCAGGTGCCGATCACCCGTCCGGCGCGCACGACAGTGGACCGGAACACCCCGTTCCCGCCGGGGACGACCGCCGCCAGGTGTTCCCGGTCCATCATCAGGGACCGATCCTTGAAACCCAGCATGTACTCGTCGAAGCCGGGCAGCACGAGCAGATCGTCCACCTCGGCGAGCAGGCTCGGGGCGGCGGTGGCAGTGTCGAGCAGCGCCCGGTCGACGTACAGCGTGGTGCCGTCGCACTCGACGGTGGCCAGCGCGTCACCCGCGACGGCGATGCCGCGCTTGACATCGGTGGCGGTCAGCCCGGTCCAGCCGGCCAGGTCCTGCCGGCTGGTGGGGCCGTGGCTGCGGAAGTAACGGACGGCGATCAGGGCCAGCGCCTCGTCCCGATCGGGCCGGCGCGGATCGGGCACCCACTCGTCGAGCAGTACGAAGGTCTGTTCCTTGCCGACGTTCGGCGCGATGCAGGTGACACCGCGCTGGCTCGCGTACCACAGCAGGTGGTATCCGAGCTGGCCGGCGGTGTCGATGCCGGCGGCGGTCAACGCGGCGACGCACTCGGCACGGGTGAGCCGGCCGCCACCGGCCAACGTCGCGCCGAGCACGTCAACGGCCCGGTCGGCGGTCTCCGTGCTGAGGCCGAGAACCGCACGCCGCGCGGCGGCCCCGGCGAGCGCCCGCGCACCCGTCAGGTCCAGCATCCAGTGCGCGTCGCGCGGCGGCACCAGGTGAACGGTGCCACGCATCGGCCAGGTGCGGATCGCCTCCCGCCGCTCCAGCGCCGCCTGCACGCCATCCTGGTCGAGATGCGGCAGCCGTACGCCCAACGACCACATGCCGCTGGCCAGATCCTGCGCCTGCATCGCCCCGAACCACTCGACCACCCCGGCCACGTCGCCCGGCCGGCGCTCGGTGTCGGTCGGTCGGCGCTCGGCGTTGGTTGGAGCGTCCGGCCGACGCTGGGTGCCGGTTGGCTTGGTGCCGGTTGGCTCGGTGGCGTCCCCGCCGCGCAGCAGCAGGCTGGACATCCGCAGCGCGAGCACCTGGCTCGGGGTCAGCTCCACGGCCGGAAGCGTAACCGTTCGCCCCGACAGTCTCGCACCGTCGATGACCAGCTCCTCGACGTCGACGATCGCATCCACCCACACCGTCGCGGCGGTCAAGACTGGGCCGCCGAGTACGACGAGTATTTCGGGCAGGTGGAAGACTTCGACCTCATGGACGACTTCCTGGGCCGTGATGTTGGTCTGGCCTGATCGTGATGGTCTGTTTCTGCGGATGGATGGCGCGGCTGAATTGGTGCCGCAACGGTCACCGGCACCCGCTACTACAGCCACGGCGGCGTCACCATCGCCTCCCGTACTTCCGCCGGGAAGGTCAGCTATCTCATCCCCGACTGGCAGGGCACCAGCCAACTCAGCATCGACGCCGTCACCCACGCCGTCACCCGCCGGCAGTACCTCCCGTTCGGACAGCCCCGGGGCACCCAACCCGGCGCCTGGCCCGGGACCCGCGGCTACGTCGGCGGCGACGAGGACACCACCACCGGCCTGACCACACTCGGCGCCCGCGTCTACAACCCCACCCTTGGCCGCTTTCTGTCTCCCGACCCTGTCCTCGACTCCGCCAGCCCCAACCAGCTCAACGGATACGCCTACGCAGGCAACGATCCCACCACCCTCTCCGACCCGTCCGGACTACGGGCCAAAGACCCCGACCTCGACGACCAGTTCGGCCATTCCAAACCGGGCACCGGCAAAAAATCCAATCCAGTGATACATCTCGGCAGCTGGTCTAGCCAAAAAGCTAACGTGCCGAACATCCCGCCGGAGAGACTACGGGTACTTCGCGCCGATCTCGATATGTTCATCAAGGAGAACCCGAAGACCTGGAACATTCCAGGCTCGCAGGCGAACAAGGCAATGATGGTTCGCGTCCGCTGGGCGATCTACGGGTCTATGAAGTCCAAGGATGTCTGGGATGCCCTAAAGGGGCCGATAGTTTCCACAGTTGTAGGTGCGGTCGGGGCTGCGCTCTGTCCCGAGACCGCGGGTGTGGGCTGCTTGATAGCTGCTGGAGCAATAGCCGGCATCGCAGGCCAGTGCGTGGACGACTGCGATAACGCCGAGGCAATGGGGTTGGCGGCAGTGCTCGGCGGGGCAACGGGCGGGAAAGGCCCCGACCATATTGCGCTAGGATTGTCAGAAACGGTGGGCGACTTCTCTGCAACTGTAGGTGCGAGGCATCTTATGGGTCAGGCGGAAGGCGAATGGCAAGAATCGGTAGTTCGCGACGCTTATGACTCCAATACAAGGTTCAGTGTGAACCTTGACGGAGTGGAGAATGTGGGCGGCTCGATAACCCGAGGAAAGTATCGAGAGCTCAAGCAAGGCTGGCAAGTCGACGGGCAAGATCCTAGCTGGTTCGACTGGGAGATGTATATCCTTGACCAGGCTGGTGCGTGGGATAGGGTGACCTTCTATCAAGGCGGCCAGGTTACCGAGAACCCATTCGCGCGTTAGGGGTTGGAATGTGGTACAACGTACCGTCGACTTATGTCGACCAGCGTCTCCCTCTCCTTCAAGATCGACCATTTTGGTTGCATTCGATGATTCCCACCCACGCGCAGCTCTTACTGCGTAGCGGGAAGCAGGGGAAGTACTCGAGTCGCATCGACATTGTCTTCAAGGATGTTCGGGCCTTGCGAGTCCCCCGTAAAATTCCAACCCTCTTTCTTAGGTTGGCTAATGCGGCTGAAAAGAGGCAAATTGATGACGAAGTGCCTCAGAATTTGATTGAAGGAGGGGCCATGTATGTGATCGAGTTGACACCAAAGTTCGCATACATTATAGCTGACTCAGCATTTATGGCCTTCGATTCAGAGCCAGATCCAAATCCCAGCCCTCTGCTAGTAGCTGACACGGGCCAAGGCACCTGGCCTGATCAAATATTCAGGTTGCTGCCATGAGATGCTGAGTCATTCCAGGTGCTGGGTCTGATATTGACCGATCCGGTTTTGGGATTCTACTTGACGTGCGGGAATGTGAGGACTGCTGCAGTGATCCTGCCGGCGCTTAACCGCACAGCTTCACGTTGCGTAGCGCTTTGAAGGCGTTACTGATCAGGGAGTTGCCGTGTGCGTCGATGGTGGTGTGGAGGCCGTTGTGGTCCGGCTGAACTGCCTCTATGCGCTGGTGCGGGACCTGTTCTTCGCCGTCATGGGCGTGATCATGCGGGCCCGGCTCCGTGGCCGAGTACCTGCCGCTGGCCGCCGGTCCAGACGGGTCAGCAGGGGCAGGATGTCGTGTTTGCCGCCGGGTCGTGCTGGTGAGGCCGGCAGCAGGTCTCATCTGGGAGGTGATGACCTGCATGTCAACGCTGTGGTTATAGTTCTTGCCAGGCCATCACCGGTCCACTCCCGGCCTCGGTTCGCGATGAGCCCGTCGGTCTCGAGCAGTGACTACCGGTTGAACAGGCGGGTGAGGCGGGCAACGACCGCAGTGGTGAGGGCCCATCCGGCGAGGACGAGCAGCGCCGAGATGCCAGACGCCGGCGAGCCAGGTGCGGTAGCCGTAGCCGACAACGCCGTCGAGGGCGTACCCGAGAATCCGCGCGGGACGGCTGAGGGTCGCCCTGCGTTGGCGCTGCTTCTCGCGCAGCACACGCCGGGCTTCCTGGTCCTGGCCGTTCTGCCGGTAGTGGGCGGCCAACTGCTCGTACGGCTGGGGTGCGTGACCGTCCGGGCTTCGACGCAGCCAGTTCAGGCGCTGCCTGACGGTGACCGGCCGCGGTGACAGCGGCTTCCCACGAGGCGCGGGCGATCGGGCGACCAGCAGCCGGTAGGTACAGCCGACAAGGTCAAGTTTCTCCGGCCAGGTGGCCGGGTTGTCGAAGATCGAGTCGGCCTGCAGGCCGCTGAGGCGTACCGGCCGACCGGCGGCGCCGCGAAGGTCAGCCAGAGACTCCCGATCCGGGCGCCACCGACGTGTAGGGCCCAGATGCCCGTGGTGCTGAGCCGTGCCTCGGTGAAGTTCAGTTGGTTGCCGATCTGGGCGTGGACCAGGATGACATCGCCTTCGACGGTGAACCCGTACCGGGCGGAGAAGCTGCCGGTGACCGTCAGGCGGTTGGCGTCGATGGCCGGGCCGGTCGGGTTTCGCACGGTCGCGCCGGTGAACAGCACGTCACCGCCGATGGTCGCGGCGGACAGCCAGACCCGGCCGTGTGCGGTGAATCCACCTCTGCCGCTGAGGTCGCCGATCACCGTCATCCGCGCGGCGGCGAGCACGTGATCCCCGGTCCCTGAGCCGCCCAGCGTGGCGCCGTCGAGGATGACGGATCCGCTGATCCGCGCGTCGCGGATGTCTACGGTGCCGGTGACATCGCACCGGGTCAGGTCGAGGTCACCGCGTACCTCCAGGAGCCGGGCACGCAGACCGGGCAGTACGCAGTCGACGAGGGTGACACCCGTGGTGCGGGCGTTGGTGAGGTCGATGACCTCGGTGAAGGTCGAGCCGACCAGGAACACGAGCCGACCAGGAACACCGGTACGGCGATGTCGGCCTGGCGGACGTCGAGGTGGCCGACAACCCTGGCGTTGCGCAGCCGTAACGCCGCTCGCGGGTAGGCGGCCCGGTCGACGGACCGGGTCAGCAGATCGGCGACGACATCGGCGCGGACCGACTCGGCCGCACCACGGAGATCAAGCTCCGCACCTCGAACAAACGCCGCCCGCAGCCGTCGCTCGGCCGGGTTCAGCCGTCCTGGACCGCCACGCATGGCGGTGATGGTCGCATGTCGCTGTCCAGCTGAACGGATGCGGTGGGTGGGTTCGGCGCGGGTCGCCGGAACAGCGGCCGGTAGACGTAACCGGTCACCATCGCCAGTAGGACCGCCAGCAGGGTCGAGCCGACGGCGGTGACCGCCGAGGCGTCGGGATCGTGCCGGGCGAGCATGGTGATCGCCATGCCGGCGACCGAGGCACCGATCAACGTGTACGCCCCGAGCAGCGCGTAGGCCGGCTTACGGGCCCACGCCCGATGCCGCAGCGTGCCCACGCCGACCGTAACGGCCGCCGGCACGACGATCCCCAGGTCCATGAACTTGACCAGCCAGAACGCCGTCGGGCTGGAAAGATACTGCACGGTCGACGGATGGTCCCGCATGGCGTCCAGGTAGTTCGGCAGGTGCAGGCCCACGACGACGAACACGGCGATCACCAGCAGAAGAACCCCGGCCGTACGATCAACGGCTGCCGAATTCACCGGAAGCCGCTCCGCCGGGACGCTCTGCCAGGCTCGCAGGGCGATTGCCCCGGCGAGCACGAACACCCCGAGCAGCAGCGGGAAGAACCGTTCCACGTTGCCCGGCAGGTCCAGGAACTCGTTGCCCAGGATCAGCTGAGGGTACGTGTAGACGACGAAGACGGACGGCGCCAGGCTGAGCACCGCCGCGGCCTGGCGCCGGCGGATCGCCAGGATCGCGACCGTGACGGTGACCGGTACGACCACGGCCAGCGCGGCGGCGTCACCCCCGACGATCTGGTTCAGGCTCGTCGCGGAGACGCGATAGCGCAGCACATCCAGCACGAGCGGGCCGAGCAGCGCCACGGCGGCGACGGCGGCACTCAACCCGAGCAGGGCAGCGCCGAGCGCACGGGTACCTGTTCTCATCGCGCACCTCCGGCCGGTGTCGTCGCGGTGAGTCTGGGCCCGGCCAGCCAGGCCCGGCCAGGGCCATCCGGCCCGCAGCGGTACGCACTCTCCGCGCGGCGAACCGACCCGGGCGGCACGGCGTGTTCGGGCGGAGGGCGTGTTCCGGGTGTACGGCGTGTTCCGGGCGGACGAGGGGCCGTTCGGCACTGTCAGCCGACCGGGAGGCGGCGTCTACTCGGGACAACAGATTCCGGAGATGCCATGAAACGCTATCCCGTCCAGGTGGTCGCCCATCGCGAGGAACCCCTCAGCCGCTGGTTGTGGCTGGTGAAATGGCTGTTGTTGATACCGCACTATCTGATCCTCCTGGCGCTGTGGATCGCGTTCGTCGCGGTGACCCTGGTGGCCTACGTCGCGGTGTTGTTTACCGGCCGCTACCCGCCGGCGATCCTCGCGTTCAACGTGGGCGTGCTGCGGTGGAGCTGGCGCGTGAACTACTACGGCTACCAGGCACTGGGCACGGACCGCTATCCGCCGTTCACCCTGGCCGACGTCGCCGACTATCCGGCTCGGCTGCGGGTCGATCCGCCCGACCGGTTGCCCCGTTGGCTGCCGCTGGTGGCGTGGCTGTTCGCCATCCCGCAGCTGGTGCTCGTCGCCGCACTGACCGGGCCCGCCTTCTGGGAGTTCCGGGACGACGCGTCCTCCTCGGCCCCGATCGGCGTTGTCAGCCTCGGTCTGCTCATCGTCGGGATCAGCCTGCTGTTCACCGGCCGCTACCCCCGGGGCCTGTACGACCTGCTGCTCGGCATCGCACGCTGGAACCTGCGGGTGATCGCCTATCTGGCCCTGCTGACCGACCGGTACCCGCCGTTCCGGCTGGACCAGGGCGATGAGGAGCCAGGGCCCGATCCGGTCGGGCCGGTCGAGACACACCCCGGCCGGCCCGCCGACGTCGATCCGTCGTCACCCACCGTCCGTACCGAGCCGCAGGTGTCGGCCGGCGGACCGGTGGCCCACGCGGGTCTGCCCGGCTAGGAGTCAGGTGGTGCCGGTGATCGGGCCGCGCCATGCCCGGTCACCAGCCGGCGGTCACCGGTCCCCGGCCGGCGGTCCCGGGCCTGCGGTCACCGGTCACCGGTCGGCGGTGAGCAGGCGGAGGCCGAGCTCCGCGGTGTCGAGGGCGACGAGGTCACGGTTGCGCTCGGCCCACCGGCCCGAGGACAGGTCTTCGCGGAGCGCGCTGACCGCCCGCTGCTCGGCCTGCGGTCCGACCCTGGTCCATACCGAGACCGCGCGGCGGACATGCTCGGCCAGATACGCCTCGGGCCGGCGCCAGTGGGCTTCGAAGAAGCCGTCGGCGCAGTCCCACGGGACCAGCACCGGCTCCGCGCGTCCGCCGATCGCGCGGGTCAGGTCGGCCAGGGACGGCCAGCCGGTGAGGAGATCCGCGAACTCGGGCAGGTAGTCGCGGGTGAGCCAGAACCGCTCGCGCCAGTTGGTGTCGGTGGCGTCGTACGTGAAGACCACCACGCGGCGGGCCACCCGCCGCATCTCGCGTAGCCCGGCGACCGGATCCCGCCAGTGATGGACGGTGCTGACCGCCATCGCGGCGTCAAACGACTGGTCCTCGAACGGCAACCGCTCCGCGGCGGCGGCCACGCACGGCGCCGCGCCTGCGGGACGCTGCGCCCGCATGACCGCCGACGGTTCCACCGCCGTGACGTCGCGGTCGGGTGGTTCGTACGATCCGGTGCCGGCCCCGACGTTCAGCACCGTTCGCGCGTCTCCCAGCGCAGCCCAGATGCGCGCGGCGATCCGCGGCTCGGTGCGCCGCGTTGCTGGATAGGCAGATCCGATGGTGTCGTACAACTGCGCGCCGAACACCTTCAACTGCTCCTCAGGTGTCACTTTGATCCCCATTGCCCGTGCCTCCAGTTCCCGGTCGATGGCCGTCACCATGGCGGCGGCGCGGTCGCGCTGGTCCCGCAGCAGGCCGCGCAGCCGGCGCAGGTGCGCGACGGCGTCGGTGGCCGGATCGTCGACCAGAGCCGCGATCTCCCGTAGTCCGAATCCGAGCCGCCGGTAGGCGAGCACCTCCCGGAGCCGCTCCACGTCGTCCGCGGCGTAGGCCCGGTGCCCGGCCGCGGTCCGCGTGGACGGCACCAGGAGGCCGATCTCGTCGTAGTGATGCAGCGTGCGGACGCTGACGCCGGCCAACTCCGCCACGCGCCCCACGGTCAGGTGCTCCTCCACGCCGACGACTATGTGCCATGACGCCACGTGAGGAGCAAGCGTTCGACCCGACCTGTGTTCGGCAGCGGCGTCGGGGCCGGCGCTTATCCTTCGGGGCGTGCCGACGTACGAGGAACTGATGGAGTTGAGTCGCCTGCCGGACCCGTCCACGCTGCTGTTCAGTGTCCGGTCGGGCGGGCCGGTGGAGGGTGATCTGGGCCGCCGGGAAGCGGTCGAACACTGGTCGTTCCTCGCGAGCCGTGGCGGCTACCGCATCACATCGCTGGACACACGTTCCGGGCATGGCAGCGCGACGTACTGCGGTGACGTCGATGTCGACGGGCTGATCTACCAGATACACCAGGGGCCACGCCGTCGGATCTCTCGGGTGTGGATGGACGATGCGGGTGCCTGGCAGGGCAGGTTCGGGCTCGCGGAGGCGATCTGGGCGGTGCCCGTACCGCCGGAGCCGGAGCCGATCGACTGCCCCTGGTGCGCGGACGGCCCGCCGGACACGTTCGGGTTGGCTGGTTCGGGGCCGGTCGACGGCGTCTTCTCGGTCTGGTTGGCCGAGCGCGCCGATGGCACCGGGCGCGGGATCGTCATCCAACAGGACACCCGGGAGGACGAGCCCGTCATGGTGTGCCTCGAACCCGCGCACGCTGTGGTGGAGGCTGGCATTCGTGGCTGGACGCTGTCCGACGACGAACTGGCCCTACGGTTCACCAGCGAGGCCGCCAACGAGTTGGAGATCCCCGATGCCGATGGTTGGCTGCGGTTCCGGCTCGCGGTGAAGCCGGCGGCACGGCGTAAGTTGCGGGCCGGGCTGGAAAAGCTGCTCCGGCCGTGAAGCTGACGGCCGGGCGCACCGGTGTACGTGTCCTTTCCCGGGCTGGACCAGCGCGGTACGCGAGTTGGGAGAGCCGTACGACACCACTCAAGGGCGATACGGAGCAGGCCCGCGTTCCGGTCTCGCGTGTCGAGAACGGTTTGGACGCCGCTTGCGCGCCACGGGCACAGTCGAGTCATGGCAGACCCCAGCACCGTACGCCATCGCTCGATGGACGAGATCCTGGAAGGGCTGCACCTCGTGCGGTGCTCCCCCCGGGATGTCGGCACCCTGGCACTGGCCGTACGTCGGCCGGCCGTCGACGCCCGGGAGGTGCTTCCGCAGGCCGAACTGGACCCCACCGCCGGGCTGGTCGGCGACAGCTGGAGTCAACGGCCCAGCTCACGAACGGACGACCGGTCACCGCATCCCGACATGCAGCTGAACGTCATCAACGCCCGTTTCATCGAACTGATCGCGGGTCCTGACCGTGACGCCTGGGCACTCGCCGGGGATCAGCTCTACCTCGATTTCGACCTGAGCTTCGACGCTCTGCCAGCCGGTTCACGTCTGGCGATCGGCGACCGGGCCGTCATCGAGGTGACCGATCAGCCACACACCGGTTGCGCCAAATTCGCCGCCCGGTTCGGACGCGACGCCCACAAAATCGTCTGGACCGAGGAGGGCCGGCAACTGCGCCTGCGTGGCCTCAACGCCCGGGTGCTCGTCGGCGGGACGATCAAGTCAGGCGACACCGTACGGCAGCTCCCCGCCGACGTCCGACCAGCCTGACTCCGAACGTCTCCGCATCTCACCGGCGGCGGGTACGTCCCGGACGCCGGTGAGGGCCTTGTGCTCGCAACGAGGCAGCGCCGTTTGAGCCACGCCACGAGTAACGACAAACGTGACCGGTTCGGCGAGGTCCGGACGATCGCACCCGGCCAGCCATTGCCGAGCGAGGCACACCATTTCATTCCCCCGTATACCGGTGAGTCATACCCGATTGCGGCATGAATGCACATCCGATCGGCAACGACTTCCTGGGACGGGGAAGGATTGCGGTGGGTTCCTAGAATCGAAAACCGGATGAGGGGCGCCGGGGATGTTCTATGAACTGGCAGGTTTGATCATCGGGGTGGCCGGTGTAGTGGTCACACTGGCCAGCATGTTGAGCGGTCGCGGAAAGTGGATCGTCGCCTGCTTCGGCGTATTGCTCATCCTGGTCGCGACGGCGCTCGTGTTCCTGCCTCGGATGAACAGCGGCGGTGGGAGCGGCAGCCGTCAGCCAACGTCGCCGAACGCGTCGGCTTCCCAAACCTCCATCACGACTCTGCCAAGCGACGAAGACGTACTGCTCGAAGAGGACTTCCACACCGCTGACCACGGCTGGCAGATCGGGCATGACAACGAACGTGGCACCGCGCGTTACGAGTTGGGACGACTGCGTATCCAGCCTGAACCGGGCTTCGCCAAATGGATCACCGCACCGGTTCAACCGGTTCCGGCCGGCGTGCGGATCGTGGCCAAGGCGCACCTGGAGACCGGCCAAGGAGGATGGGGTATCTGGTGCCGGGGCACCGCCGACAACAGCCGGCAGTACGAGTTCAGCGTGACTCACGCTGGAGACGCGTACATCAAGAACGGCTACGATCGGGCGCTGGGTAAGACCAACATTCCTGGCTTTGACATCACCCACGAAAACACCATGACCGTCGACTGCCGGGATGCCAACGACGATGTTCAGCTGTCCATGTCCATGAACGGCGAGCAGGTCTTGTCGGCCCAGGGCAGCGACGGCGACGGCGGGCTCCTCGGGCCAGGCCCGATCGGGTTGCACGCATTTGCTTTCGGCGACACCGCCGGTGCGTCAGCCGATGTCCGGTTCAGCTACTTCGAAGCGGTCCGGTTGCCGTGAGCCGGCGGAGGTCGTGGACCACTGGCGCGGTTGGTGACCGCGGATGCCTGCGGCTTGCTGCTCAGCTGTTGTCGCCGGGCAGCATTTCCGTCGCATATTGTGGTGCCAGGTTGACTGCTCGCTGTTGCCGTTCCCTGATCTCGTCGTCGGTGAGGTGGGGCGGCGGGGCGGTGCGGCTGTCGACCCGGTCGCCGCAGCGGGTGAACAATTCGTCCTGACCGGCTGGCGTACACATGCAGAGCATGCGGGCTGGTCGGCCCGAGCGGTTGCGGAAGTGATGTGGTGCGTTGGCCGGGATGTTGACCGTTCTTCCAGCCGTGGCGGTGGTGGTGGTACCGCGGAAGATGAACTCGATTTCGCCTTCGAGGATGGTGAACATCTCCTCGAAGTCGTGCCGGTGCAGTGGCGGACCCCCACCGTCGGGTACGTGCATGTCGATGAGGCAGTACGCGCCGTTGGTCTGCTGGCCGTTCACCAGGATGGTGTAGGTGTCGCCGGCGAGCGCGATGTGGACGGCCCCCGGTGAGTCGGCATCGGCGACCACGAGTTCGCGGGCCGGATCGTCGGCGGGGATGGTCACGGCTGTCCCTCCTTGCTCTGCGACGCAAAGCTCCCGGCGAGTGCAGCAAGGTGACCGCGAATCGGCAGAGCCGCGAGCACGCCCAGGTTACGGAGGCCAATGTACGCGGCGAAGCTGTAGTTGGGACGCCGGTCGAGATTCTTGCTGGCCCGGTCGTAGCGCATCGTGGTGCGGACGCGACGTGGTGGGCGGCGATCGATCCTGACCTGGCCTCCGGGTTCGACAGACCTCCGTACCGTCGCGCTGGCGGCACGATTCTCCGGGCCTCCAGCGCGACGGCGGCCTGAGGGTGTGCGACGACGGTCGTTGGACCGGTGACTGCCCGTCAGGCGATGCGGGACTGGATCAGAAGTACACCGTTTTGGTCTTCGAGTACGTGGTGTACTGGTTGCCCGGGTAGAAGGTCGATCCGTACACGGTGACCTGAACGTTGGTGAACCCGTAGCTGGAGACGAGGTCACCGCTGAAGGTCTCGCAGTTCTGGTAGTAGACGACGTGGGCCGCTGTGGCGGTTCCTCCCTGGATGGTCACGCGTGAACTCGGGTAGGTGCTCTGCCCGCAAAGCGTCACCGAGTAGCTTGCCTGGGTGCTTCCCGACACTCCCGTCACGGTGCCGGTGGCGGTGCCGAGGGACTGCGTGTCGTAGTAGCCACCTTTGACCGACACGGTGAACGAGGCCGTGTCCGCCTGGGCGCTCACCGCGGGGAGCGTGGCCACTGCGGCCACGCCAGCGGCGCCTGCGGCCAACAGGCGGACGAAGCGGGAAGAACGGGCTTGGGACATGCTGCTCCAGACGTAGAGGGAAATGCGCTCATGGCGTCTAGCCGGCTAGGAACCCAATGTTAGACGGACCGGGGCTCAAAAGCACGTATGAAATTGAGATCCGCCAATGATCATATACGCTGGACCGTCGTAATGTCGTACATCAATGTCATGATTTACGCGATAGGTGACGAACACAACGCGACGCACAATACGCACTGGGCGCTGAACGGAAGCTGGCCGTTCCTGGCTGGCGCGGAGCCGCTTTCGAGGCGCCGGCAGACACTCTTTGTCTCGCGCCCGACAAAAGGGAATCGGTGGGATGGTATGACAACAAAAATTGTGGGTGCCGGGTAGCCCGAGGACCTGACACCCTCGGGCTACCCGGCTGTTCGGGAGGATCGTTCGCGGCCGGGCCGCGTGACGCGAGATCAGCTGATGGTCAGGGCGATGGCGTGAGTGGAGCCGTTGCCCCAGCCGATCCGCAACTCACCGGCCCCCGGGGCGAGGTGTCGCCGGCCAGCGGTGGCCCCACCCCGCCGAACCGGCACTTGGGCGTGATCGTCACCAGGGCCGATTCCGACGTTTGCACGCCGGCGCCGGTTGCTGTGACAGTGACCCGTACGTGCCCGGTCCTGGTCGCGGTCAGGACTCCCGCCGAGGTGACGCTCGCTCCGGCGGTGTTGGTGTCCATCGGAGCGATCTGGTAGCTGTACGTCGTTGTCGGGTCGGCCGGGAACACATTCGCGGACAGTGTTGTCCCCGAGGATGCCTGGTCGAGCGCAACTTTCCGGTCATCGAAGTCGACCCGCGACGTGTAAGCGTTCGGGAACGCCGAGCCGGTGGCGTCCGGCGCGCCGGAGGTCACCACGACCGGGAACGTGGTCGACCTGCTCTCCCCGTCGGCGGTGGCCTTGGCCGTGATCAGCACTGCGCCGGTGGACACGGGCTTGACCGAGCCGCTGGCGTCGACCGTCGCGACCGCCGGGTTGGAGGAGGTGTACTTCACCTTGAGCGCCCGATGGGAAAGATCCCAGAATGTCATGTCGTGCTTGGTGACCGACAGCTGGGCGTTGATCCGGTTGTCGGGGGTGTCCAGGCTCAACTCGGTGGCGTCCGGCTGGGCCGAGACCACCTCGACGCCGGCCGCGCGGTGTCCGGTCACCCGCAGGCTCACCGGCTTCAGATCCGCGTCGGCCGAGCTCGGACCAGCCAGGATGGTCCAGTCGCCCGTGGGGAACACCTTCTTGTGCTTCACGTCGTCCCAGAACCACAGGTCACCGGCGCCAATGGTGACCTTTACCGTCTTGGCGGTCCCAGCGATCAGGTCGCTCTTGACGAAACCCTTCAGCTGCTTGAGCGGACGCTGGTTCCCATCGGCCCCCTTCGGAGCTCTGGCGTAGACCTCCACGACAGCCCTGCCCGGGTTGCTGGCGACCCGGTTCGACACAGGCACCGAGACCGTCACCGAATCGTCGGGAGTGATCCTCGAGGAGGACAGTCTCGGGGTGCCGTAGACGAACGGCGAGTACGACAGACCCTGACCGAACACATAGTGGGGAGCCGCGCAACCGGGACCGACCTGGTAGTAGAGGTACGTCCGGCCGCACCTGGCGCCCTCCGCCTTGGTCATCCGGTAGTCCTCGATCCCGCGGTCCGGAGCGGCCGCCGGCCCGAGTTGTGCGTCGACGTCGGAGTACCAGGTCAGCGGCAGCTTGCCCGAGAAGTTGGCCACCGCGGTACGCCCGTCCTCGAGCGTCACCGCGTCGTTGAACAGCAACTCGGCCATCGCCTTGCCCTGGTACATGCCGTTGAAGGACGACCAGACGATCGCCCCTACGCTCGGCAGGTCCTTGAACGCGCTGACGTCGACCATGGTCTTGGCCTGGATCCACACCACGATCTTCTTGCCGTACTTCTGGGCGAGCGGGGCGATCGAGTCCCGGATCAGCTCGGCCTGCATGCGTGGCATGACGACCGTGGAGCGGTCGGTGCCCTCGCCGCCGTCGTTGTTCCGGTGACCGACGGTCACCACGACATTGTCGGCCTGTGAGATCTGGTATTCGGCGGTCGCCGCGTCCGTTACGGGATCGCAGGGGCTGCTGGCGCACACGGAGGTGGTGATCGCGGTGCCGTTGGCGTCAAGGACGTTGGGGAACACCGCGAGGTGGCTGGACAGGAACGGCGTGGTGGAGCCCGCGGTCACGGCCGAGGCGGACGACCCCGTCCGCTCGGCCAACGCCTGGGCGAAGGTGGTGTTCACAGCTGTGGGTCCGGAGTAGGAGCCCGACTGGAACCCGTTGAGGGAGTCCACGTGCCCCAGGGCGACTGTCTTGCCGGTCGCCGCGCCCGCGAACGGGAGCGTTCTGCCGGCGTTCTTCAGCAGCACGGGCGCCTCGAGGGCAGACTCGTGCGCGACCGCACGGTGCGCTGGCGAAGCCAGCTTGACATCAGGATCGCCGGCCGCCGACAGCGAGTAGGACTCGCTGTTCCACGGGACCGAGGCGACGGGATCGAACTCGCCCAGCTGGAACCGCGCGGTGAAGGCGCGGACGAGCGCGATGTCGATGTCTGCCTCGCTGACAAAGCCTTGGCTCTGAGCCGCCGGCAGTCCGGTCGCCGTGGGGTAGTCACCGCCCGAGCAGTCAAGATCGGTGCCGGCCTTGAGTGCCCAGGCGTTGCCGAGGGTCTTGCCGACCTGCGTCTGACCGCCGAGTTGGACGGGCTGCCACGAGTGTCCTGATGTCCCAGTTCCGTACACCCGGGTGATCGCATCGCAGTCGGAGACGACGTAACCGTCGAAGCCGTACGACCTGCGCAGCATGGTCTCGATGGCGTACCGGCTCGCCGCGGCCGGCGTCCCGGGAGTACCGCCGGGGGTGGCATTGTCCCGGGGGCTCCACAGGGTCGGGTAGCTCGAGGCGGACGGGTAGTCCGTCGTGTAGTTCTCCACCTCGGAGAGGGCGTTGTAGGCGACCATCAGCGACCGCGCGCCCGCCTCGCCGGCCGAGGCCGCGAAGGCCGGCAGGAAGTACTCGTGCATCGAACGCTCGGTGAAGTTCGACGTGCCGAAGTCGCGGTTCGCCTCGGAGTTGTTCGCCAGGTAATGCTTCGGCGTGGCGACTGCCTGAACGTAGTCGTGCGCCCCGGCGGGAATCGTGTCGGGACGCGACGAGGTGTTGCCCTGCAAACCCGTCACGAAGGCGCCGGCCACCTGGCCCGCCAGGAAGGGATCCTCGGTGTAGGACTCGTCCGCCCGCCCCCACCGGGGATCGCGGTTGAGGTTCTGGTTCGGCGACCAGTAGGTCAAGCCGTGACAGGCGCCACCGACGGGGTTGGGGTTCGCCACACCCGGCGGGCAGGACGTGTTGTAGGTCACGCGGGCCTCGTCAGCGATACCGCCGGCGATCTCCTGGGTGACGGCTGGATTCCACGTCGACGCGATCGAGGTGCTCTGCGGATACTGTGTGTAGTTGCCGTTTCCGGGGATGGTCGGGAAATAGATCCCGTGATTCGCCTCTGCCCAGTACCCGTACGACTTCACGCCGAGCCGGTCGATCGCCTTCGGCTTCGCACGCCAGGTCGCATGCGGCTGCATCGCTCTGAGCTGGTCGTACTTCTCCTCCAGCGTCATGCGCGAGACCAGGTCCGCCGCACGGACACTGAACGGCAGCGAGGTGTTCCTGTACGCCGGCGTGCCCTCGGCGGACGCCGAGGTCGGCCGCACGAACGCGCCGAGCCCGCCCACCGCCACCGCCCACGCCAGCCCGAGCGCCAAGAACCTGCGCCCTGGACTCCTGGCGCCTCTGCCGTGCCCCCTCGCTCGCGAGGGCGCAGAACTGGTCTTCACCATTTGAAGGTCTCCGCTGTCCAAGGTGGCCGAACTCCGATCTCTCGATGTCTGGCCTCTCATGATAGACCGACGTCGATTCAATCAGGAGAACTGTGACGATTGCGTAGACGGTGTGGCGGGAGGGGCCTCGTCCGCGTGGCGGGCGGTCGGTTACGGCGTTCGCGGAGGCTGGGCCGGGCTGCTGCTGGCGTTGTACGAGTTCTTGGCGGCGACAACGGCCGGCTGGATGTGCTCGGGGTCGACGCCGTGGACATTGAGCGGCGGGTGCACACGCCGGACGAGTTCGGCCTCGATGGTGGCCGGTTCCGCGTCCTGCACCCAGGTCAAGCGCAGGTGCGTGTGCATCCAGGTGGTGAGCCGCGCCTCGTCCTCGCCGACCAGGACGACACGGTCGGTCCAGGTCGTTCGGTATCCCTCGGACCCGAGAAGCCCGGCCAGGGTACGGCGCAGGGTCGAGCTGCCCGAACGCCGCAGATGGTTGCGCAGGATCCGTCCCCGCAGGTTGGTCGCCCGTCCGAGGTACAACAGCCGTAACGACGGGACGTTCTCATTCGGCAGCCCGGGAAGTTCGGGCAGGACCGAAGGGGCGGCCCACCAGGCGTAGACACCGCTGCCACGGCTGAGCCGCTTGACGGCGATACTGAGTTCGACCGGCGCGGCGGACAGCAGTCGCAGGGCCTCGTCGACCCGGGCTTCGTCAGCGGGGACGTTGTCGGGTCGACGTTCAGGAATGGTCATCGAGAGCATCGTAGATCCCCGGCACCAAACCACTCCTGAGCCACGGCGCTACTCCTGAGCGACGGCCTCGGCCGGGTCGACCTGGAGATCCGCTGGATGGCCCACCTCGACCAGACCAACGTGCTCCGGCTGTGGCGATCCTGGACCGGACGCCAGATCCACACGGTTAGCATGCCGCTCGGCGAGCTGATCGCCGCCCAGGGGGCCAGCGGTGCCGCGGACGTGGTCTCCGCGTCCAGCGAGGCCCCGGCATCGCCCGTCGTACGCGCGATCCTGCCGGCGGCGACCGCGTTGCTCAACATCGGGCCAGTCCGCGCCTTCGCGCGCCGGCGGCTGGCCACGGTACGGCTCAAGGCGGCACCGAAGCCGCGCGAGCACTCGTGGGGCCACGCCGTCATCCAGTGGCCGGACGGCAGCACGCGCGAGGGCTGGCTGCGCGTCGGCGAGGCCCAGGCCTGGACGGGCGTGGTGCCTGCCGAGGTGATCCGCCGGCTGCTCGACCGACAGGGCAAGCCGGGCGCGTACACCCCGGCCGCGCTTTTCGGCCCCACCCTGGCCGAATCCTGCGGCGGCGAGTACCACATCCTCGACGCATAACCGCCGCCAGTCGCCGCCCGCACCAAAGCCGGGGCGGTCCGGGTCTCATCAGCAGGACAGGGAGTGGCAGATGTCCTTCACCCGTTGGGGTAGGTGACAACCGGCTCCGCTTCCTCGGCACGAGCGTGCGTCGGCCGACCCTGACGCACGTCACGCCGCATGACGGGGGTCACCGCCGACCGCCGCGCGGCCGGCGGCAGTTGAGGATGCCCGACGCAGGGACGATCATCGTGGGATGTCGGGAAGCAGGCGAGACGAGGTTCAGAATGACGGTGGGTCGCTGCCCTCGGAATTCGCGTGGGTCGTCTGGCGGCAAGACGATAACGGGAACCGATTCGAGGTCGCTCGGCGAACGGCGCGGGTGGACGCTGATTCGCTGGCGGAGGCTATGGAGCGGCGTGGCCACAAGCAGACGTACTGGGTGGAGAGGGCTACCTGACGGTACCGGGCCTTCGGTGCATCCTTGTAGCCGGGCAGGCTGAGATCGGCGGGTACCGAAGGTGACGGATGCGCAGCACTGGCATGCCCAACCGGCGGCGAACGAGTGCGGGGGTGCCGTGGTGGTGGATCATCCTGTACGTCGTGGAACCTGTCCCGCTGCCGCGCGGTCCTGGCCGGATCATTCTGTTCAACGGTGCGTCCAGTTCCGGTAACGAGCTGATCGTGGAGCACATCATCGAGTTCTCCGCCTGGCGCCACGACCTGGCCGTGGTGCTGGCCGACCCGGACGTGTTCCTCATCGGCGTGCATTGCGACCTCGACGAGTTGGGCCGTCGTGAACGTGCCCGTGGCGATCGGCGCATCGGGGAGGGTCGCACCCACGTCGAGGTCGACGGCATCCACACCTTCGGCCCGTACGACCGGGACGTGGACGCCACCGGGGGCGTCGGCGCCGATCTGGTCGCCTCGATACTCACCGCGTGGCGGCATCGCACCCGCACACCGGCGTGCTCACACCACCAACGCCGAGACCGTTCGGCCCCACACCGGATCCGGGTTGAGGATGCCGGCGGGGCGTTGCTCTTCGCGATGACGGCTCCAGACAGAATCAAGGGATGGCAAGCTCCGGAGTCGTTCGGACCTATCACAGCGACGAGGGATGGGGCATCATCGACGGTCCGGGTGTGCCCGGCGGATGTTGGGTCCACTTCTCGGTGATCGCCATGAACGGGTTTAGGCAGCTCACCGCCGGGCAGAGAGTCTCGTTTCTGGCCGAGGCTGCGACCCAGGACGGGTTCGCGTACCGGGCGGTGAAGGTGTGGACGGGCGACACTGAGCCAGACGACCAACAACGAGAAGGCACCGAATTCTCCGCCTTCCACAGCACCCTGACTCTGACCTTCGACGAGCCGCCGGAGCCCAGCGGGCGCTGACATCGAGAGTCCCTTTCTGGCTCCTGCCTTGGCTACGTGCGGACCAGGTCCCAGGACCTGCCGAGCGCTTCGCGGCATGAGAGGTAACGCGACCTTGGGATTTTCGGCTCCGTCCAGGGGGAGGCGTCAGCCGATCTGGCGTCGTGGTCGAATGCCATCGTGGCTGACCTGCGACCCCGTTTCGCCGATGACACAGAAACGCATCCCGGTCTGCGGCTGACGGCGGTTCCACGTTCGTCCAGTCTGATGGTGGACGCGGACACCAGACTGCTCCTGCACGAGGGCCTCGGCCGGTTCGACATGGAGATCCGCTGGATGGCTCAGCTCGACGAGGCCAACGTGCTCCGGCTGTGGCGATCCTGGACGGGGCACCAGATCTACCAAGCCGTCCTTGAGCAGCAGGCGGCCGGCCCATGGGTGATCCGCGATCTCGCCGTGGAGCAGGAACCGACTCGATACCGGGGATCCCTTTCGGCGGAGCCCGAACAGTTCGACAAGGTGCTCGGGTCCGTCGTCAACACCCTGCGCAGGTTCCGGGCCGGCCACACCCCGTACGGCCCGGCCCCGGGCGCCGAACCGTTGCCGCCGGCCTGGCCATGAGGAGCACCCCGCGCCGTCGTCTGCGTCATGCAGCGCGGCGGGCTCGCCGCGCGAACCCAGCGGCAGATTCGGATGGCGGATGGTGGATGGTTCGGGCACCATCATCGCGTGGATGCCCACCGGATGATCGTTCTGGTTGACGACCTTCGCTCGTTCGTCGATGGCCGCAACGCGGAGGTGGCCCGTACGAGCGCTGCCGGAGTCGAGTTCCTTCGTCGGTACCGGGACGGGCGCCTGGACGAGCTGTGGCTGGACCACGACCTGGGCGGCGACGACACGATCTGGCCGGTCGTGGAGATGTTGGAGCGGGCCGCCTTCGAGGGATGCCCCTTCGACATCGGTGTCGTCAATGTGCATTCCACCAACCCGGCAGGCGCAGCGAAGGTCGCACAGGTCCTACGACACTGGGGCTACCGCGTCCAGAACGCGTCGGGCGCCGCGGACGTCGGCTATGTCGACGGCCCGGCGGTGAACTGCTCGGTTCAAGGCCGTTGACCGGCCGTCGCACTTTGTCTGCGGCAGATCAGTATGTCGCTGCGACGGTCATGGTCCAGTCACCGACGGCCCGAGGGGACTCGTCGCGACGGTCAGCCGGCCCAGGGCCCGACCCCACCGATGCGCTCGACGTGGTAGCGGACGATATAACCGGGCGCTTTCGGTGCGGGAAATGTCATGCCCGCTCCCATGTAGATCTTGGTGAGGTCGTCGAGCAGGTCCCATGCTCGATCGCTCGGCTCGACCGTTGCCCGCGCGTGGACCACTGCGTAAGGATTTAGAAAGACCTCGGGGTCACGAGGCGCGTCAAAGGAGAGCGCCACTCGTGAGTCGCGTTCGATGTTGCGGACCTTCACGTACCGATTCATGTGACCACTGACCAGATCGTCCCCGTCGAGGCCGATCCAGATGACGCTCACCTGAGGGCTGCCGTCACGGTTGACGGTGCTGAGGTGGGCCATCGGCCCAGAGGCCACCAGAGCGCGCAGTGATTCGGGAAGACGCATGGATGAAGGTTATCGGGTTTCACGCCGGTCCAGCCGGCCGGTTCCCGGGCGCGCGGCAGTGTCGTAGGTGACAGTCAATGCCGATGAGGGCGATCGGTGCAACCGTCGACAGCCCCGATGCGGAGCCACGTTGACCGCCCGCACGGGCAGTGGCGAGCCTGCGTCGTCGACATGCCGTGACAGCGGCATGAGCGGGATGTTGCGAGTCTCGTACCACGGCCGCTTGTGGCAAGCTTGTCGGCCGTGGTGACAGTTGCCGATTGCCAACGCGTCCAGACCAACTGGTTCCGATTCCGGGCAGAGACGTGCGGCGGCGCGGTTCGGACTGACGGACCGTTGACCTGGATCGACGGGCCCGACGGCTTGAACCTGATGTTCCCGGCCGAGATGAGCATTGCCGGAGTGTTGCGGGGGGTCGAGCACGCCCGTGACCGTGGCTTGACGATCGTCGGCGCGTGGCTCGCCCGTGATGTCGACACGGCGCCGCTCGCGGCAGCGGGCTTCACCCCGGGCTGGTCGCCATGGTGGATGGCCGCAGACCTGTCCGGCCTGCCGACGGACGCCGACCCGAGGGTGGAACTGCAGGTGGAAAGCACCGACTATGACGAGTACCCGGACCAGGGGGCGTTGCTGGCCGTGGCTCGGCGCCAACCCGCCCGAGCCTGGTACGCCGCCGCGTACACCCCGCAGGCCAGACGGTTCGCCGGGCGGGCATGGTCGTTCCTCGACGATGACCTCGCCGGCATCTTCGACATGGATGTCTGGAAGCCGTTCCGCCGGCGCGGCTACGGCACAGGGCTGCTGCGCACCGTCTGTGCCGCGGCTCGGCGGGAAGGCGCCCGGCATGCCGTTCTGAACGCGACACCCGAGGGAAAACTGCTCTACAAGGCCTGCGGCTTCACCCAGATCGGCGAAGGCGTCACCTGGTGGCGTCACCTCGGCACACATTGATCGACGGACTGTCATCGGCACTTTCGGACGTTGGCAGGCAGGGGCGTGCCACGGACGTGGCGCCTTCCGTGCGAGTAATTCCGAGGTGGTCATGCTGCGACGGGGCAACGGGTCGCAACGCCGATCGACGGTGATGTCGTGTGCTGTACTGCCAGGCATGAGGCAGCGGGCAGGTTTGGTCATCGGTGTGGTGGTCCTGCTTGTCGGGGTAGGCGGTCTGGCCGGCTGGCGGTGGTGGCGCAGTCTGCCGCCGTACGGGCCGGAGGTATTGGCCGCGACCGCGACGCTGGATCTGGTCGACCAGGCCACGGCGGACGCCACGTTCAACCCACGCAACGTGGAGCATGCCGGCGACGGGGACCAGATCTTTCTCGGCCGGGTGGCCTGGCAACGTCCGCCCGATCCTCGGGTTGACGGCTCCCTCCGGATCGTGGTGCTCGACAAACGCACGCGCCGCATGCCCGGCTTCATCACCGTAACGTCGGCGCGGCCGGATGAGGTCGCCGCCGGCTCGGACGGAGCCCTGGACCGTGCCGAGGAGCGCTATTCCTGGCTGCAGGGGATCGGTATGCGCAAGGTCGACGGCGGGTTCTTGACCGTTGGCAGTTCCGTCACCGTGTCCTCGGTTGATGCGTCACCGGTGACTGTCGCCTTCGTGCTACACCCGCCGCGTCCGGGAACGCCACCCGAGCGGGCCGTCGCCACCGCGCCCGCTGCGATCAGCGACCTGCTGGTCGCCCTGGTCAGCGTCGGACCGGACGGACACATTCATTGTGCCCAACGCCTGCTGAACTGACGCCCCGCCGTACGAATGCGAGACAGAGCCGTTCGCGATGCGGTCCCCGGTGACGCTTCGCACGGCGCGCTGGCGGCGGCAGAAGAGTGCGCCCGATCTGCGGCAGTTCCGGGCGCTTTCTCAGTCCGGCGCAGGTTGAGATCGGTCCGCCCTCCACGCCACATCGACTACCGATGACGTTGTAGCGGCGACTTGTCTCCCACGAGCCAAAGATGACCCCATGGATCGAAGAAGCCGCCCTGGCGGTGCGTGCCCCATGGCGCGGAGTGGTCGCGCACCGGATCGTGGTAGTCGGCTCCTGCCTCAGCAGCACCACCGACGACGGCGTCTGGATCGTCAACGAACACCTCGATCCGCGCCGAGGTGCTACCGAGTGTTGTCGGGCTCTCCCAGCCGTTGTTCCCGGGCTCCGCGACGAAGAACGGTGCCCCGTCGAACTGGAGTCCAATGACCGATCCGAGGTTCCACAGCTCAGTGGCACCAAGGGCTTGCTGGTACCAAGCAGAGGCTGCTGCGGCGTCCGGCACCGCGAGCATGACGGAGATGAGGGTCATAGCTAGGAGGGTAGGCAATCCGGAGCACAACGCGAAGGATCTCGCGAACAGCCGTTCATCGGCAGATCCGGCTGCCGATGATCGGGCCTGGCCCGCCCGGGCCCGGTGATCGGTGTACGCGGCCGGACGAGGTTGCCGGCCGAGGCGACGGCGTGTCGCCGTGGCGTACCGGGACTCCAGGGCTGGCCCCGTCTGTCGGACGTCAGGACCAGGCGGTTCGTCCGCTGGCGAACCACTCGTCCGCGTCCACGGTGAGCAGGCAGGGGTCCGCCGGTCCCGAGGTGGCCCTGGGTGGCGCGTCGTAGCGCAGCACGTAGACGCCGTCGAACCAGCGCTCCTCGGTGAGCCGCCCGTACCGGTCCAGCGCCTGCCGCTCGGGGTCGAGCCGGGCCCGCCGTACCGAGGTCCAGTTGACCCGCAGCAGCCAGATCCGGCCGGCTCCGGGCAGCAACGTCGACCGGGGGACGCCCAGGCAGTCCCGCCCGGTCCTCGTGGTGTAGACGCCGTCCGGTCGTAGCCCGTACCACCGGGCCAGCGCGGTGGTGGCGTTGCCCATGGCGGTCAGCACCCGATCGCCGGGTTGGCGGTGGTCGAGCACGTACCGGACCGCGGCCTCGGCCGTGGCGTACCGGTCGGCGTTCGTGAACCGGGTTGGCCGGCCCAGATCCGGTGCGAAGCTCGACACCAGGATGGTCGCGAGCAGGAAGCCGCCCGCGGTGGCCAGCGCCGTCCCCACTCGGCGCGGCGGGCCGGTCGCCGGCTCCGCCGGGCCGATCGCCGGCTCCGCCGGGCCGATCGCGGGTTCCGCCGGGCCGGTCGCGGGTTCCGCCGGGCCGGTCGCGGGTTCCGGCCGGCGGGTGGCCAACCGGCCGGCGCCGGCGCGGACAGCCCGGACCAGGGTGTCGGCGCCCGCGCAGAGCAGCAGGAGGACGACCGGTACGAGCCACAGCGCCACCCGGCCGGTCATCGGGTAGAACCGCAGCAGCGCCAGCAGGTAACCGGCGCCGAGCGGTGCCACCAGCAGAGCGCCCTGGCGGGGCAGCCGGATGAGCAGACCGGCGGCGCCCAGCAGCAGCAGGCCGGCGAGCACCGGCGTGAGGCGGCCGAAGTCGTGGCCCAGCGTCGGTGCGTCGAAGTTGTGGACCAGTTCGCGGGTCCAGGACAGCCCCGACCGCAGGCCGAGCGGGGACGGCCCCAACGAGCCGCGGTACACCGAGGTCCACCAGTCGTACAGCCAGGCCGGGGTGGGCGGCGCGGTCAGCCGCAGGACCGCCACGGAGATCACCGCCGGCACGGCCGCCACCAGATGCCGGCGCAGCAGCCGCCAGTCCCGGTCCAGCAGTGCGTAGAGCACCAGCAGACCGCCGCTGGTGGCGGTCGTGAAGACGGCCGCGGTGGCGAACCAGGCCGCCACCGCGCCGGTGAGCCAGAACACCGGCAGGCGTCGGCCCCCGGGCTCGGCCAGGGCCCGGAACGCCAGGAGCAGCAGCACCGTCGTGGCCAGTGCGTCGATGGCGTACGGCTTGAGCTGGTTGGACTGGTAGATCAGCACCGGCCCGCCCGCCACCAGCACGCTGGCCGCCACGGCCAGCGGCGCCGACATGACCCGCCGGGCCAGCGCGCCGGTCACCGCGATCACGGCGCAGCCGGCCAGCAGGCTCGGTGCCCGCAGCGCGGCGTCGGCGTGGCTGATCGACACGACGGCCTTTTCCAGCCACAGCCAGCCGGGCGGCGCCAACTGGTCGTAGTCCAGCGGCCCGAGCAACTGCGCGAACGTGTGCCATCGCACGTTCACCGCGATCCACAGCTCGTCCGAGTTCAGCGACATGCCGCGGGTCCACCGGACCACCCGGATCGCCGTGCCGGCCACGACCGCCAGGGCGACCCAGATCGGGTACGACAGAAGTGCGCGCCGGACAAAATCCCCGTTCCGGTCCCCGTTCATCACCGTAAACGTAACGGAGTGCGATGACTCAGTTCTGCCCGGTGATCTATTTCCGGACAGTCTCGACTATCGCGACTTTTGCCCGATTTTACGGCAAATCCGGCTGGTCCGTCCCGAGGTGCCGTGCCCGGACTGGGCGTTCACCGGAGCCAGCGGACGGATGGACGGTTGCCCGTGCCGGCCGACGCGCCCGGATCGACGACACCGGGCCCGGAGCCGTACAGCGCTCCGGACCCGGTGTCGGCCGTGCTTCCCGATCAGGGAGTGTCGGTCAGGTTCGCTGATCAGGGACTGGTGCAGCTGACGTTGCTCGGCGGGGTGGCGCCGTTACCGGTGGCGGTGTATCCGAACGTGGTGGTGGCGTTCGCCCCGAGGGCGCCGTTGTACGCGGCGTTCTTGACTGTGACATCGCCGGTGGCGCCGGTGTTGGTGCCGTTCCAGAGGCTGCTGATGGTCTGCCCGCTGGCCAGGGTCAGCCGCACGGTCCAGCCGTTGAGGGTGGTGGAACCATTGTTGGCCACCGTGAACTCGCCCTGGAATCCGCCGGGCCACGAGTTGACCGCCTTGTAGGTGGCGGTGCAGGCGCCGGGCGTACCGGTCGGCGGGGCGCTGGTCGGCGGCGCGGTGGTCGGCGGGGCGGTCGTGGGCGGCGCGGTGGTCGGCGGGGCCGTGGTGGGCGGGGCCGTGGTCGGCGGCGCGGTGGTCGGCGGCGCCGACGTGGGCGGCGTGGTGGACGTCAGTTGGGTGAAGAACTTCCAGATCTCACCCGAGGTCCAGGTCCGGGAGTCGTTGGGCTGGCCGGACCCGTCCACCGGGCTCGGGGTGTGGTCCCCGTCGAACGCCGCCCACTGGACGGGGTAGCCGGCCCGGCATCCCGAGTACGCGGTGGTGATGTGCGTCAGGCTGCCCTGGCTCGGCTCGCGCGGGCTCATCTGGGTGCAGCCGTTGTTCCGGACGAACGTGTCGCGCAGCGACCGCCCGTTGGAGATGTTCAGCACGCTGTCGTGGATGCCGTGGATGCCGAAGTACGCGACGGGCTGCGTACCGGGGTTGCAGCCGCTGAGGTTGGCCCCGGACAGCACGGCGACCGCGCGGACGATCGTCGGCCGGGCGCAGGCGACCGCGTAGCTCATGGCGCCGCCGTAGCTCCAGCCCAGCGCGAACACCTGGCTGGTGTCGACACACAGGTCGCCCTCGACCTGCTGCAGGATGTTGTCGAAGAGGGTCAGGTCCCGGTTGTTGGTGTTGGCCCAACCGGCGTCGATGCCCTGCGGGGCGACGAAGATCGTGCTGTTGTTCGACAGCGGCTGGAGGCCGTAGTAGCCGGCCGAGGTCACGTTGTTGGCCGAACCGTTCAACCAGTGGAAGGCGACCACCAGCCGGTACTGGTGGTTCCGGTCGTATCCGTCGGGGATCCGCAGGTTGTAGGTGCGGTTGGTCCCGCCGCTGTTGATCGTGCGCGTACCGTTGGTGAGCGTCGGCGCCTTCCCACATCCGGCGGTCGCCGCGAGGGTGCCGTTGGTGGCGGCCACCGCGGTCCCGCCGAGGCCGCTGCCCAGAGCGCCGCCGACCGTGGCCACGAGCAGCAGTGCCATGGCCGCGATGGTCGGCAAAAGATATCTATGTTTCGACATCAGGCAACTCCCTGTAGTGGTGGACGTCAAACGTGTGAGCGCTAACATGATCGATGTCGATGTGTCGACACGCTCGTCGGACCGGGTTGGCCGCCGTTGTCCGTCCGCCCGGACCGCCTGGTCCGCGCGTTCCGGGTCGCGGACCAGCCCGGATCCGGCGGTGGGTGGCGTGCCGGGTCCGGCCGAACCGATGCCGGCGTGATTAACAATCAATCTCGATCGATCGGAGTATCGCATTGACGGTGATGCGCGTCAATCTGTCACCGTGCGGGCGGGAACCTGACGAGGATTGGCGGGCTGACGGAACGAGGTCCCGCCCCGGTCCAACCGGACCGGGGCGGAAGGTCGAGCACCATCAGGCGAAGCGGACATCCGGGTCGAGCAGACAGAGCTGGCCGTCGGCCAGGTGCAGCCGGTCGTTGCTGTAGTTGAGGGCGGCGGACCGGAGGTCGCGCACGGCCTGCTCCAACCTGGTGGGGGAGTCGCGGAGGTAGCCGTGCCGCAGCCCCACCGCGTCCACCAGGTCGTTCACCGCGGCGTGGCATTCCTCGGCGGCGGTGATCTTCAGGGCGTTCAGTACCAGCTGACGCGCGGGAGCGGACAGGTCGGTTTCGCGGATGACCAGATCCTGGGTGTGGCGCAGCAGGGCGTGGACGGTGTCGAGGCGCTGACGCGACCGGGAGATCCGGGTCCGCAACAGCTCCGAGCTGAGGTCGAAGCGGCCGCGTTGCTTCGGGTCGCGCAGCAGACGCAGCACCCGGGACAGCGCACCACTGGCGGTGCCGAGCCAGGCCGCGGACCAGCCGAGGTGGGCGAGCGGGCCGAAGACCTCCTGGGCGATCCGGTGGAACTCCCCGTGCTCGCCGATCACCTGATGGGCCGGGATCACACCCTTCAGCGTCATGGGCAGGCTGTGGCTGGCCCGCATGCCCATCGGATCCCACCGGCCGGCGCTGTCCACCGTGAGCTGCTTGCGGTGCGCGTAGACCAGGGAGACCTGATCCGCTGTGTTGGCTGTGGGACTACGCATCGTGATCAGGAAGCCGTCCGCGACGGTGCCGCCCGTGACGATCGGCGCCGTGCGTTCCAGCTCCATCATCTCGTCGAGCTGGCGCAGTGGGGCGTAGGAACGGAACAGGTGGCCGCCCTTGCCCGGTTCGGTGGTGACCGAGGCGAGATACAGGTCCCCGGAGGCGAGCAGGCTCAGCAGCTCGTCGCGCAGCGGGGCCTTCGCGTACCGCACGACCGCCTCGGACTGCTGACAGTGCATCGCGAAGATCATCGCCACCGACATGTCGATGCGGCCCAGGGCCATGGTCAGGTCCACCAGGTCCGCGACGGTCCCGCCGAGACCACCGTGCGAGGTGGGTACGAGCAGGCCGAGCAGGCCGGTACGGCGTAGTTCCGCGAGCGCTCGGTCGGGGAAGACGGCGTCCCGCTCGGTCTCCGCGAGCTGCTCCTCGGCGGCGCGTGCGACGGTTGCCACCCGTTCGGCAAGGGTGGTGGGCAGGCTGGTCATCGGGTCTGCTCCTCGGCGGAGAGGGTGGCGGTGCGCAGGGCCTGGTGGTCGACCTTTCCGTTCGCGGTGACCGGCAACGTCTCCCAGCTCTGCCAGCGCCGGGGCACCATGGCGACCGGCAGGGTGGCGCTCAGCGTGCTCCGCAGCTCGGCCACGGTCGCCGGTGTGCGCAGCACGAAGTGGGCCACGATCTCGTCCTCGCCGGACTCGTCGGTCGAGACGGTGACGGCGCACTCCGCGATCGAATCGTGCCGGCTGAGCACGGCCTCGATCTCGTCCAGTTCCATGCGTACCCCGGAGACCTTGACCTGCCGGTCGCTGCGACCGAGGTAGTAGGCGAGGCCGTCGGCGAAGCGGGCGAGGTCGCCCGTGCGGTAGAGCCGGCCGGTTGGCGAGTCAGGGTCGAAGGGGTCACGGAAGAAGGCATCTGCCGTGGCGGTGGGGTCGTTGAGGTAGCCGAGCCCAACCCCGGCGCCACCGACGAAGATCTGCCCGGTCTCGCCCTCTCCGGCGGCCCGCCACCGGCCGTCCTCCTGGCGGACCAGCAGGTACAGCACGGTGTTGACCACGGGGGAGCCGACGGGCAGGCGGGGGCGGTCGAGATCGGCGCGGGTGACGACGTGGTGGGTGACGTCGTCGGAGCACTCGGTCGGGCCGTACGCGTTGACGACCGTCACGTCCGGGAGGGCGTGGCGGACCCGCGCGGCCAGGGCCGGTCGCAGTTCCTCGCCGGTGGAGATCAGCTGCCGCAGCGCCCGGAGCGGGAAGTCGGGCGCGCGGCTGACCTCGTCGACGAGCCAACCCACGACGGTGGGGACCAGCTCGACCACGGTGACCACGGCGGACTCCAACGCGCCGATGAGCCAGCGGGGAAACCGCATGGCGGTGTCGGGCACCACCACCAGGCGACCGCCGACCAGCAGCGGACAGAGCATCTGCCAGATCGAGATGTCGAAGACCAGGGGCGCGGTGAACGCGATCGCGTCGTCCGGCCCCAGGCCCAGGTCGATGGCCTTGGCCCAGAGGTGGTTCAGCATGCCCCGGTGCTCGATGGTCGCCCCCTTCGGCCGGCCGGTGGTCCCCGACGTGAAGATCGTGTACCGCGCCTCAGCGGAGCAGTCCGCCGTCAGTCGGGGCGGCGGCCCGCCGGAACCGGATTCCCACGGCGTCGCGCGCAGCGTCGCGACCCGTTCGGCGGTGGCCGCCACCCGGGCGGCCCGGCAGGTGGGTTCGTCGCCGGCGTAGTCGACCAGGAGCACCGGGCGGCTGCGGGCAAGGACGTCGCGGACCCGTTCGGTCGGCCAGGTCGGGTCGACGGGCAGGTAGCAGGCGCCGATGCTCTCCAGGGCCAGAAACAACACCGGGGTGTACGCGCCGCGCGGTCCGGCCGCCGCGACCAGGTCGCCGGGCCCGACCCCGTGGGACAGCAGCGCCTGCCGGACCGCGGTGACACCGGCCACCACCTGCTGATAGCTGAGCACACGGGCGCCGTCGACGATCGCGGTCCGTTCCGGACGCGACCGGGCGTGTTGTAGAACGTGCGCCAGGACGGAGGTGGCCGTGTCCACCGGTCGGGTGTTGCGCAGGGCGCGGGCCGTAGCCTCGGCGACCGTCCCGGCGGCGAGGTCGAGTTCGACAAGCCCGGTTTCCCGCCGGCCGGTGTCCTGGGTGGTGGTCATCGGATCTCCGTCTCGGGGTCGCTGTGGCGCTGGAGGTCGTGGAAGAAGCCGTCGATCGGCACCAGATCGCCCGCCCGACGGGCCGCGTCGTGGATGTGCTCGCCCACGGCCAGGTCCAGCACACCCAGTCCGAAGGGGGAGAAGACGACGGTCCGGTCGGCGGGCGGGGTGACCCCGCCGGTGAGTACGTCGTAGAGGGTCCCGTGCAGGAAGTCACGCCCCCCGGTGAGCTGCTCGGTCAGGTGCACCGAGGTGGCCGCCTTCAGCACGTGCTCGACGTCGTCCACGATGTTGACGCTGTCCAGGATCACGTCCGGGCTGAGGTCCCGCAGCGACAGGTGGAGGACCAGCGGGTGGTGGTCGAACCAGGTCGGGTCGGTGACGTGTGGGCTGCCGGCGGTGGTGGCGAGGACGATCAGGTCGCTGCCGCGGATCAGGTCCTCGGCGCGGTCGTGGACCCGCACCTCGGGACCGGGGGTGGCGTCCCGCAGGTACCTGGCGAACCCGTCGGCGTATTCGGCCGACAGATCGTGGACGCCGATCTCCGCGATCGGACGGCCCAGCGCGGACAGGTGGGCGTGCGTGTAGCGGGCGATCAGGCCGGTACCCAGGTATCCCACCCGCCGTGGGGCGGGTCGGTCGCGCCCCAGGGCCCGGGCGGCCACCGCGGCGGAGGCCGCGGTGCGGGTGGCGCTGATGATCGAGCTTTCCAGGCAGGCGTACGGGTATCCGGTGTCCGGATCGTTGAGGATCAGCACGGCGGAGGCGCGCGGGATGCCGCGTTCCAGGTTGGTCGGGAAGCTGGAGATCCACTTGATGCCGTCGACCGGACGGTCACCACCGACGGACGCGGGCAGGGCGATGATCCGGGCGGTGGGCCGGTCGGGAAACCGCAGGAAGTAGGAGGGCGGGTTGACGGTCCGGCGCTCCCCGTGCAGGAGGTACGTCTTCTCGACCAGTTCGAGGATGTCGGGTAGGCGGCCGGCGAGCACCCGGTGTACGGCGCGGCCCGGCACCACGGAGAAGGCGGGAATGTCGGCGTGGTTGGTCATGGTGTCCCCAGGAGGTTGTCGGCGTCCCGGCCGTAGTGGTCGGCGACCCAGGCGTCGTCGTAGACGGTGTCGATGTAGCGTTCGCCGAGGTCGGGTCCGATGGCCAGGGCGGTCCGGACGCTGTCACCGTGCTCGGCCAGCCACCGGGCGGCCGCACTGATGACGGTGCCGGACGAGCCGCCGAGCAGCAGGCCACGGGACGCGAGCTGACGGCAGGTCCGGATGGTGTCGATCTCCGGCACCCAGATGACCTCGTCGACCAGGTCCTCGTCGATCAGCGGCATGGACGTGCTGGCCCCGAGCCCGGGGATGTGCCGGCGGCCGGGGCTACCGGAGAAGCTGACCGAACCCACACTGTCGACGGCGATCACCCGGACCCGGGGGCGGCGTTCGGCGAAGTAGCGGATGCAGCCCATCAGGGTGCCGCCGGTCCCCACCCCGACGAAGAGCGTGTCGAGGTCGGGGAAGCGCTTGTCGATGAAGGCCGCGGTGCCCTCGTAGTGCGCGACCCAGTTGGCCTCGTTCTCGTACTGGTTGAGCCAGACGTAGGCCGGGTCCTGCGCGCAGCGGCGGCGGACGTACGCCTTGCGGGCGGACAGGTAGCCGCCGTTGGCGTCCGCCTCGGTGACCACCACGACCTCCGCCCCGAGCGCTCGCATGAGCTTCACCGTCTTCGGGTTGCAGTTCGGGTCGGTGACGCAGACGAACCGCAGGCCCTTCGACGCCGCGACCACCGCGATGGCCACGCCGAGGTTGCCCGAGGAGGACTCGATGAGGACGGTTCCGGGGCCGAGCAGACCCTGGCGTTCGGCTGCCGCGACCATCGACACCGCGGGTTGGATCTTGATGGAACCCGCGAAGTTGAAGCCCTCACACTTGAGGTGCAGCGGTACGCCGAGGGTCGGTCGCAGGTCGAGGTAGACCTCGCTGTCGAGCAGTTCACACGCTTCGGCGACGATTGTCATTGGGCCACCCCGTGCGAATCGGACGCGACGACGAGTGTGCGGGAGTCCTCGGTCATTTCATGCCTTTCTCGGAACACGCCAAGATCACCCGGACGGGGTGGCTGGGGTATGCCAGCACCCGGACGGGATATTCCGCTGATCAATGATTGGGGTCGCCTTACGGGCGTCCCACTATCCGAACGATCGGTGTGCTCGGATGCTGAACTCGTATCGTCCGCGATCTGGCTGCGGCGAACCGAAGTCAATGTAAATTCCGTCCCCCATGCTTTGCAGCTTGGCAAGCCAGAGACACCGCCGGTAGTCGATAATCGGCCATATGGTCCTTCGATACGGCCACGCCAACGATATTGTCCAACGTCTCGTCCTGAGCCCCGACCAGACCGTCCGACCGCACCAGCACGAACAGACCCAGATCGTCGTCCCGCACACCGGCGTGCTGGGGGTGACAACGGCCGGGGGCACCTGGGTCGTCGCGGCTCCGGACCAGGCGATCCTGGTGCCGCCGCGACTGGTCCACGCGCACCGGGCGCACACCCACAGCATCATCACCACGATCATGCTGACCTTCCCGCCATTACGCGGCGCACCATCCGACCGGCCCGTGGTGGTGGGGTTGACGCCGCTGGCCAGGCACGTGCTGGATGCCCTGGGCGAGCCCGAGCGCCTGGACCGGCAGCGCTCCGCGCTGGAGAACGTGCTGCGGTACGAACTGACCGGCGGTCGCGACATCGCCCGGCCACTGTCCCTGCCGACGCCACGTGACCGACGCCTGGTGGCGCTCAGCAGCGCCCTGGTTCGGATGCCCGACGACCGGCGCAGTGTCGCCGAGCACGCCCGGGAGCTGGGTATCGGGGAGCGCACGCTGCGCCGCCTGATCCGCTCGGAGCTGGGGATGTCCTTTCCCCAGTGGCGCAACCTGCTCCGCCTGGTGGCGTCGCTGACCTACCTGGCCGACGGCGAGTCCGTGAACAGCACGGCCTATCGGTGCGGCTTCACCTCACCGAGCTCCTTCATCACCCAGTTCAAGGAGTTCCTGCATGTCACGCCGGGGGCGTACCAGCGCCAGATGCGGGCGTCCGTGATCGATTCGTAGCCGTTGGCCGGACGCCCGGCCGCACTGGCCGGTGCCGGGCCGGAGCCGTCGCGCCGCGCGGTCGACCAGCTTCTGGCGCGCGGCGGGCTCGACCGCGCCCGAGGTCGGTCCCGACCGACCGATCGCGATTGGGACGCGATCGCATCGCCCGATGCCAGGAATTAAAGGTGGCCGGATCCTGCAATTGTCGGGGCCATTATCTATTTCCGGCGTATCCCGGTGTCGCTCGCTACTCGACATAATCGCTGCGTACGACGCGTGCGCGATGGTGACGAACGTGTTTGTGGCGTTCTGTGACCCAGAACACACCGCTTGTAACCATCGGATCTCGCTGTTAGCGTCGTGCCTAGAAAAGCGAAGACATCATCGAAAAAGATCTTCGCACATAAACGGGGATTGCGTTTGCTGGCTATGCCACGCGCGCCTTTCCTCCGTTGCTTCCTGTCCGGTGCCGCTGATTATCGCGGCGTATTCCGGTCTCATTTCCGTCGTCTGAGGAGGTCCGCATGCCCGGAAACGGTTCGGAAAGCTCGGCCGAGAACTGGAACACCGCCCTGAAGTACATCGCGGGCCGGAAGGCCGCGGAGGAGTCCCTCGGTTTCCTGGCCCACGTGGGCACCACCATTCGCAACACCGCCGGACTTCCCGACGTCGTGCCGGCGGTGGCCGCCGCCTGTGTGCCGTTCTTCGGTTCGGCGATCTCCGTCGACTCCCCGGCCACACACCCGGAGGCCGTCGTCCGCTCCGTCGGCGACTTCCAGGCCGCTCTTGCCGCCGTGCGGACCCTCGCCGGGGACCGGCCGGCGGAGACGCTGGTGATCAGCGGCCACGAAAGCCTCGCCGGACGGACCGACAACGACCACCTCGCCCTGCTGCGCGAGCACGGGGCGGACTCGGCCGTGGCCATACCGCTGCGCTACCGCGGCGTATCCGGCGGTCACCTGGTGCTGGTCCGTGCCGCGCAGCACCGCCGGGGCGCGCTGAGTCCGGGAGATCTCGCGTTGGCGACCGAGGTGGCCGGCGGGATCGCCGCGTTCACGGCCTTCGCGACGCAACCGGTCGCGACCGGCGGCCGATGAACCAGCCCGCACGGACCCCCGACGATCCGAACCCAACCCGCGAGACGACTGGGAGGTAATCATGTCGGCGACCTGGACGGATGTGCGCTCCTGGATTCTCGAGCGCAACCCCGAACTGACCGATCTGGACCCGGACACCGACATCATCGACACCCGCATCGTCAACTCGCTGCAGTTCGTCGAGCTGGTCCTCTATATCGAGGAACTGCGCGGCACCATGCTCCAGTCCGACGAGGTCGACTTCGACGCCTTCCGCACGCTGAAGAGCATCGAGAAGAACTTCCTGGTCCAGTGACCACCGGGCCGGCCGACGTCCACCGTCGGCGCCCAACCATCCCCATCAGCAGGAGTGCACCATGGCATCCCAACCTGCGGTCGTCGTGCGGCGCGACCTCGGACCGGCCGAGGACATCGTCGTCTTCCTGCCGCCCGCGGGCAGCGTCGGTTCGCCGTATCTCGACGTCGACGAGCACCTACCGGAGGGGATCGCGGCGCTGCACTGCGAACTGCCCGGACGCGGCCGGTTGCGGGACCAGCCCGCACCGACCTCCGTGCCGGACGCGGTTGACCGTTGGCTGGCCGAACTCGCCGGTCTGGCCGCCGGCCGACGGCTGCACATCTTCGGGCACAGCCTTGGTGCGCTCTTCGCGTACGAGTTGGCGAACCGGTCCCCGGACGGGTTACGGCGGACCATCGCCAGCCTGATCATCTCCGGCGCGCGAGAACCGGGAAGCCCGGCTCGCACGCTGGTCAGCGCCGCCTTCGCCGCACTGCGCACCGACCAACCCGACGGTGCGGGCGCCTGGTTGCTGGCAGACCTGCGGATGCGCCGCGAGTACCGGATGCCCGGCCGGGTGGTACGGGCGCCGTTCGCCCTGCTGACCGGGCGTACCGACACGTTCGTCCGTCCCGAGGAGATCGGAGAGTGGAAGCGGTGGATCAACGGGCCCCACCTCGGCAGCTACACCTTCGACGGCGGCCACGACTACTACCGCCAGGCACCGGCCGTGGTGGCCGGGGTGCTCGGTCAGATCGTGGCCCAGGCGCGGAAACACAGCTCCACCCCTTAGCAACCCGTGAAAGCAATGTGGCAACGAGCCGAATGGAGCAGGAAATGACGGTTGACAGCAAGCTCCCGTCCGTCGACCAGTTGATCGACGTCGTCGGGAACAGCTCAGTGGGCATCGCGGTGACCGACGGAGCCGGTGCGGTGCTGCTGCACAACAGGGCCGAGTCGGTCCTGTTCGGCGGCGAGGTGCCGCACCTGTCGGGGCGGATCAGCCTGGCGGACTCCGGCGACGGCCTTCCGGCCCTGCTCAGCCGGCTGGCCGCCGAGGGGCGGATCGAGAACGTACCGGTGGTGTTCCACGGCCCCGACGGCGGCCAGCGCGCCGGCGCGGTCAACGCGGTCCGGGTCGACGACGGCACCGACGTGCGGATCCACTGGGTGAGCCGACCCGAACTGGACAAGCGGCTTCCGGTCGCGGACACCAGCACGGAGAACCTCACCCAGTCGGACGCCGCCGGCTGGATCCGCACGGTGGACCAGGCGCCGCAGCCGAAGCTGGCGCCTAGTCCCCGGGACGAGGCGCTGTTGCAGGAGTTCTTCACCGTGGCGCCGGTCGCCATCCACCTCATCGGGGCCAACGGCACGGTGATGCACGCCAACCCCGCCGACGTGGATCTGGTCGAGTACAGCGGCACGCCGGACGAGTACGTCGGGCAGCACATCCGCCGCATCTACGAGGACCAGGGCCTGCTCGACGACTTCCTGTCCCGGTGGGACGAGGACTCGCCGATCATCAACTTCCGCGCGAACTTCGTCACCCGGGAGGGCGCGCCGAAGCCGGTCCTGATCTTCTCGACCGCGCAGGCCGACGGCGGCAGCGTGAGCAACACCCGCTGCTTCGTGTTCAACGATCCGCAGCCCGGCCGGGAGCGCGACAAGGTCAGCGCCTTCGGCTGGCCGGCCTGACCGCACGCCGTTAGGCGTGAACTGCCAGCGTACCCGGCTGACGGGCACGCCACGCGGGGCACGGGGGCTGCCACCCCCGTGCCCCGCGGATACCCAAGGAGACGCCGCTGTGACACAGCTACGGGGGCGATCCCGGCCGGAACTGGCGGGCTGGGATCCGGAGAACGAGTGGTTCTGGCACCGCGTCGGCCGCCGGGTGGCGCGCCGCAACCTGACGGTGTCCATCGTCAACGAACACATCGGACTGTCAGTCTTCACCCTGTGGTCGGTGCTGGTGCTGTTCCTCGGTCCGGCACACGGGTACCACCTCAGCCCGTCCGACAAGTTCCTGCTGATCAGCACCCCGACGGCCGTCGGCGCCCTGCTGCGGCTGCCCTACGGGTACCTCGTCACCCGCTTCGGCGGACGGACCTGGACCATGATCGCCGGGCTGTTGCTGCTGGTGCCGGTCGGCTCGGCCGTGATCGTCGTACAGCGGCCCGGCGCGCCACTGTGGGTGCTCGTACTGGTGGCCGCGACCGCCGGCCTCGGCGGAGGCACGTTCGCCTCGTCGATGCGCAACATCCACGCCTTCTACCCCCGCCGCCAGCAGGGCTGGGCCCTCGGAATCAACGCGGGCGGCGGCAACCTCGGGGTGGCCAGCACCCAACTCGCCGGGCTCGCCGTGCTCGCCGTGGCCGGCACGACCCACCCGGAGTATCTGGCCACCAGCTACCTGCCGCTGATCGGCGTCGGTGTGCTCGCCGCGGCGCTGGGCATGGACAACCTGCCCACACTGCGGCCGGAGAGCGCCGCCCAACGGGCAGCGATGCGGCAGCGGCACACCTGGTTGCTCGCCTCGCTCTACCTGATCACGTTCGGCTCGTTCATCGGTTACGGCTTCGCCTTCGGCCTCGTGTTGCAGTCCCAGTTCGGCTTCCCGGCGCTCGGGGCGGCGTCGCTGACCTTCCTCGGGCCGCTGCTCGGGTCGCTGGCCCGCCCGGTCGGCGGGCGCTGGGCGGACCGCTGGGGCGGCGCGCACGTCACCCTCCGGGTCCTGCTGGCGATGTCGGTCGGAACCGCGCTGATCTACCTGTCGACCATCACGGGTTCGCTGCCGGCCTTCGTCATCGCCTCCACCGCGCTCACCGCGCTCGCCGGCCTCGGCAACGGTTCCACGTACCGCATGATCGCCGAGGTCTTCGGCGGGTCGGCCACCGTGCGGTCCGGTCCGCCAGGACCGCCGGTCACCGCCGGTGCGGTCATCGCGATCGCCGGAGCGGTGGGCGCGCTCGGCGGGGTCGGTATCAACCTCGGTTTCACGTTCTCGTTCGCCGTGACCGGCTCGGCGGGACCCGCCTTCGCCTGCTTCCTCGTCTGCTACCTACTCGGCGCGGCCGTGGTGCGCGGGGTGTACCTGCGCGATGGCCGGCCACTTCCCGCGGCCCGGACCGCCGCAGTGCGGAGTCGATGATGGTGCGTACCCACTGCCCGTACTGCGCGTTGCAGTGCGCCATGCGGCTGGAGGCGAAGCCCGACGGGATCACCGTGTCCCCGGACGAGAACTTCCCCGTGAACGCGGGCCGGCTGTGCGGGAAAGGCTGGACGGCCGCCCGGGTGCTCACCGCACCCGACCGGCTGACCGCGCCGCTGCTGCGCGACCAGGCAGCCGACCCGCAGCGGCCGGCCACCTGGACGACCGTCCTGGACCTGGTGGGCGAACGGTTACGGAGCATCATCGCCGAGTCGGGCCCGGACGCGGTAGCGGTCTTCGGCGGCGGCGGGCTGACCAACGAGAAGGCGTACGCCCTCGGCAAGTTCGCCCGGGTCGCCCTCGGCACCGCACGGATCGACTACAACGGCCGCTTCTGCATGTCCTCGGCCGCCGCGGCGGGCATCGCCGCGTTCGGCGTGGACCGTGGCCTGCCCTTCCCCGTGACGGACCTGGCCGGGGCGGACACCATCCTGCTGGCCGGCGCGAACGTCGCCGAGACCATGCCACCGCTGATGCGGCACCTGGCCGCGGCGCGCCTGGTCGTGGTCGACCCGAGGAGGTCACCGACCGCGGAGCGGGCGGCACTGCACCTGCGCCCGGCGCCCGGCACCGACGTGGCACTCGCGCTCGGCCTGCTGCACGCCGCGGTGCTCGGCGGTCACCTCGACCGTAACTACATCGTCTGGCGGACCACCGGCTTCGACGACGCCTGGCGACAGGCCGCCGAGTGGTGGCCGGAACGCACCGAACGGATCACCGGGGTACCCGTGGCCGACCAGCACGAGGCCGTGCGCCTGCTCGGCCAGGCCCGACGCCGGTACGTGCTCACCGGACGCGGAGCTGAGCAGCACGCCACGGGAACCGACACGGTGTCCGCGTACCTCAACCTGGCGCTCGCGCTGGGCATGCCGGGCCGGGAGGGATCCGGTTACGGCTGCCTCACCGGGCAGGGCAACGGGCAGGGCGGCCGCGAGCACGGCCAGAAGGCGGACCAGCTCCCCGGCTACCGGAAGATCACCGATCCGGCGGCCCGGGCGCACATGGCCGAGGTGTGGGGCATCGACCCGGCGGACCTGCCGGGCGCCGGGCCGAGCGGGTACGAACTGCTCGACTCGCTCGGTCGGCCGGGCGGCCCGCGGGCGCTGCTGGTCTTCGGCGCGAACCCGGTGGTGTCCGCGCCGGACGCCGCGCGGATCGCCAGCCGGCTCGCCGCGCTGGACCTGCTGGTCGTCGCCGACTTCCTGCCCTCGGAGACCGCCCGGATGGCCCACGTCGTGCTGCCGGTGGCGCAGTGGGCCGAGGAGGACGGGACCATGACCAACCTGGAGGGCCGGGTGCTGCGGCGGCGCCGTGCCGTGGACCCGCCGCCGGGAGTGCGCGACGAACTCTGGGTGCTGCGTGAGCTGGCCCACCGGCTCGGCCAGCCGGTGGAGCGCTTCCCCGCCGACCCCGCCGAGGTCTTCGCCGAGTTGCGGCACGCCTCGGCCGGCGGGATCGCCGACTACTCCGGCGTCGACCGGGACGCGTTGGACGAACCGGCACACTGGCCGTACCCGGCGGGCGGCCGGCCGACCCCGCGGCTGTTCCTGGACCGCTTCGCCCACCCCGACGGCCGGGCCCGGTTCCGGTGCGTCGGGTACCGCGGACCGGCGGAGTCACCCGACGTGACGTACCCGCTGCGGGCCACCACCGGCCGGGTGCTGGCGCAGTACCAGACCGGCACGCAGACCCGGCGCGTCCCGGAACTGCTGGCGGCGGCCGGCGAGGCGTTCGTCGAGGTCCATCCCGACACGGCGCGCCGGGCCGGTGTCGCGGCGGGCCGCCTGGCGCGGGTGGTGTCGCGGCGCGGCACGACGGTCGCCCGGGTACGCACCGTCGAGTCGCTGCGTACCGACACGGTCTTTCTGCCCTTTCACTTCCCCGGCGAAGGGCGGGCCAACCTCGTCACCAACCCGGCCCTGGACCCGGTGTCGAGGATGCCCGAGTTCAAGGTCTGCGCGGTACGGCTCGAGCCGTTGGAGGGTGATGTCGAATGATCCGCGTCGTTATCGTGGGCAACGGGCCGGCCGGTCACCGGACGGCCGAACTGCTGCGCACCCACCATCGCGAGGTCTCGGCCACCGTCTTCGGTGCCGAGAACGAACCCGCGTACAACCGGGTGCTGCTGCCCTCGGTGATCGCTGGCCGGATGCCCGCCCGGGCCACCTACCTGAGCCGACCCGACGGCCACGTCGCCGTCCACACCGGTGTCCAGGTCAGGGACATCGACCCGGCGCGGCGGAGCGTGTCCACCGCGGACGGGACCGTCCACCCGTACGACACGCTCGTGCTGGCCACCGGCGCACGCTGTTTCGTTCCGCCGCTGCCCGGGCTGGTCGACGGCGACGGCCGCCCCGCCGACGGCGTGGTGGCCCTGCGGACCCTGGCCGACTGCACCCGGCTGGAGAAATACCTCCCGGGCGCGCGGCACGTGGTGGTCCTCGGCGGTGGCGTGCTCGGCGTCGAGACCGCCCGCGCATTGACCGAGCGGGGGTACGAGGTCGACGTCGTCCACATGGGACCACACCTGATGGAGCGTCAGCTCGACACGCACGCCGGTCAGATCCTGTCCGAGGTCCTGAAGCCGCTAGGCATCCGGGTACACGCCGGGCGCTCCGCGGCTGCCTACCAGGACGGCGGGTTGGCGCTGGACGACGGCAGCGTACTGGCCGCCGACGTCGTCGTGGTCGCCGCGGGCATCGTGCCCGAGACGGACCTGGCCCGGCGGGCCGGCCTGCTGGTCCGCCGGGGCGTGGTGGTGGACGACCACATGCGCACCAGCGATCCGCACAGCTACGCGCTCGGCGACTGCGCCGAACACGCCGGACAGGTGTCCGGGCTCATCGCGCCGGCCTGGGAACAGGCGGAGACCGTGGTAGCGACGATCATCGGAAGCTGGCGACCGTACGCCAGCACCCGGGCGGTCACCCGGCTCAAGGCCCACGGCGTCGATCTCGCGGTCGTCGGCGACGGCAACTGGTCGACCGAGGACGCCGAGATCGTCACCCTCGCCGATCCCGGTCGCGGCCGGTACGCCCGGCTGGCGCTGCGGGACGAACGGGTGGCCGGCGCCATCCTGCTCGGCTTTCCCACCGCGGTGGCGACCATCAGCCAGCTCTTCGACGCCGCCGCGCCGGTGCCAGGGGATCGGCTCGCACTGCTGGTCGGCCACGCCCCGGCCGAGCCGGCGGACCCCACCCGGTTACCCGATTCGGCCGTCGTGTGCCGCTGCAACAACGTCACCAAGGGGGTCCTGGTGCGCGCCTGGCGGGCCGGGGCGCGCAGCCCGGCCGCCCTCGCCGAACGCACCCGCGCCACGACCGGGTGCGGAAGTTGCGCCGACGCGGTCGACGGACTCTGCCGACGACTGCGGGAACAATCCGGGCCCGGCGAGCCGGAGCCCGCCCCGGATCACGTCACCAACCCGTCATCCCAGTGAGGAGCCGTTGTGTCCGAAGTTCTGGTGATCTCCGGCAGTCCGTCCGCCACCTCCAGGACGGAGTTCGTCGGTGACTACGTGGCGCGGCGCCTGGCCGAGCGCGAATGGCGGGTCGGGCACCTGCGGGTCCGTACGCTGCCGGCTCGGGCGATGCTCGACGCCGACCTGGCGAACCCCGCCATCGCCGCGGCGGCCGACCGGGTAGCCCGGGCGGACGGCGTCGTGCTGGCCACCCCGACCTACAAGGCGAGCTACTCCGGGCTGCTCAAGGTGTTCCTGGACCTGCTGCCGCAGTACGGCCTGGCCGACAAGGCCGTACTGCCGCTGGCCACCGGCGGCAGCGCGGCGCATGTACTCGTGCTGGACTACGCACTGCGTCCGGTGCTCCATTCGATGGGCGCCCGACACGTGGTCCAGGGCTTCTTCCTGCTGGACACCCACGTCCAGCGGAACGGTCGCGACCTGCGGATGCGGCCGGAGAGCGCGGAGACGCTCGACGTGGTGATCGAGATGTTCCGCAAGGCGCTCGTGGCGGCCTGAGACCCGGCCGGACGTTGGTGGGGCCTCGACCAGCCGGCCCGGTCAGCGTGGGTGCGCGCCGGGGGTGTGCCCGAAGGCCCGCCGGAACACGTCGATGAAGGCGCTCGACGACGCCCACCCACAGCGTCGGGCCACCGTGCTGACCGGGGTGTCGTCGGCGAGCAGGAGCAGCGCGTGGTGCAGTCGCAGTTGGGTGCGCCACTGCGGGAAGCTCATGCCGAGATCCGATCTGAACAGCCGGGTCAGCGTCCGGTCGCTGGCTCCCACCTCCCGGCCGAGCGCGGCGAGCGTACGTTCGTCGGCCGGGTCCGCCCGCAGGATGGCGCAGACCCCGGCCAGCCGGGGGTCACGGGGGGTCGGCAGGTGTAGCGGTTGCTGGGGAGAGGTGCGTAGCTGGTCGAGCAGGACCGCCCGCAGCCGCTCCCGCGCCGCACTGCTGTCGGCTCCGCCGCTGATGTCGTCCGCACCGTCGGCGTCCTCGTCGGAGGAAGGGCCGGTGGTGTAGGCAAGGATCAACTCACGCAGCAACGGACCCACGCTCAACACCGTCGGCCGATCCAGTGCGAGCGGGTTCTCCGCCACCGGCAGGCCGATCAGGCGCAGCTCGCACGGGCCGTGGGCCTGGTGGGCGTGTACCGTCCCGGCCGGAATCCAGATCGCGCGGCTGGCCGGTGCCACCCACGAGCCGGCGTCGGTGTCGATGGTGAGCACACCCCGGCCCGCGTAGACGATCTGGTGGTCGTCGTGCCGGTGGGCGTCGATGGAGGCCCCGGCGGGCAGCCACTGGGCCCGGGTCGGGGCGATCGCGACATGGCGGATTTCCGTCATCGAACGGCAGTTTATCGGAAGCGCGACAGGGCGGCGCCCGGCAACCATAGCGGGGTGCGGAGGAACAGATCGATCGTCCTGCTGTCCGTCGGGCATGCGTGCGTGGACGTCTACCAGGGTGCCGTGGCCGCGCTGGTGCCGTTCTTCATCGCCGAGCGGGCGTACTCCTACGCCGCCGCCTCGGGCATCGTGTTGGCCGCCTCGCTGCTCTCCTCCGTGGTGCAGCCGTTGTTCGGCGTGCTGACCGACCGATGGGCGCTGCCCTGGCTGCTGCCGGTCAGCACCGTGCTGGCCGGGGTGGGGATCGGGCTGAGCGGCGTCGGCGACTCGTACGCGCTGACGCTGGCCTTCGCCGCCGTCGCCGGGATCGGCGTGGCCGCCTACCATCCGGAGTCCGCCCGGCTGGCCCGGCAGGCCAGCCGGGGCAGCCACGCGGCGATGGGCTGGTTCTCCCTCGGTGGCAATCTCGGCTTCGCGGCAGCGCCGATCATGGTCACCGCGGTGGTGGCCGGCGGCGGCCTGCGGTTGACCCCGGTGCTCGTCGTCCCGGCCATGGCCGGTGCCGTGCTGTGCCTGCCCGTGCTGCGCGTGCTGCGCGCCGGGGCCGGCGCCGGTCCGGCGATCCGTACCGGCGCGGACGACCCACGATCGTTCACGATCCTGTCGCTGGCCGTCGTCTGCCGCTCGATCGTCTTCATCGGACTCGGCACGTTCGTGGCCAGCTACGCCCGGGAGCGCACCGGTGGTGGCGCCTCGGCCGGCGCCGCGGCGCTCTTCCTGCTCTACCTGGGCGGTGCGGTCGGCACGGTGGTCGGCGGGCGGCTCGCCGAACGGTGGGACCGGGTCACCGTGGTGCGCTGGTCCTACGCGCTGACCCTGGTCGCCACCGCCGGCGTGGTGTTCGTGCCGGGCCCGGGCCTCTATGTCTTCGTGGCGCTGACGTCGGCCGGCCTCTACATCCCGTTCTCGTTGCAGGTCACGCTCGGCCAGGACTACCTGCCGAGCCGGGTCGGTACCGCCAGCGGGATCACCCTGGGGCTCACGGTCAGCGTCGGCGGGCTGGCCAGCCCGCTCATCGGCGCGGTGGCGGACGCCACCTCGCTCCGGACGGCGCTGATGCCGCTGATCGCACTGCCCGCGCTCGCCTGGCTGCTGTTCCGCCTTCTCGCCGAGCCGTCGGTGCCCCGGCCCAGCGAACCGGCTTCCGCCGGTCCCGCGATGCCGGCTTCCGCCGGTCCCGCGACGCCGGATTCCGTCGGTCCCGCGACGCCGGCTTCCGTCGGTTCCGTGAGGTCGGCGTCCGTAGGTCCCGCGGCGCCCGCCTCTCCCGGCCCCATGGGGTCGGTCACCGCCGGCCCCACGGGACCGGCGACATCCAACGATCAGCTCCGGAGGTGAGTAGCAGTGCCCAGCGCGCCGCCGAGAAACGCACCGCAGTTGTCCGTCGCGCCGACCACCGACGTCGCGCTGTCGGGATCGGGGGTGCGGCCCGGGTGCCCCTGCCCGGATCGTGTCCCGGTCGGCGCCCGGCAGCACGGTTGGAAGGCCCTGTCCCGCCATGCCACCTCGGGCGGCGGCGTCGAGTACTGCCGCTGTACCTGCGGGCTGCTGGCGGTGCTGCGCGACGGCGCACTGCTGGCCTTCGTGACGCCGGATGAGGACGAACCGGCGGACCCGTCGCGCGGGTGAGCGTTCGAAGGCGTTCGAGGCGCGCGTCGCCGGGCGGCCCGGCGGCGCCCGGCCCGAGGGCCAGCGGCTCCGCCCGACAAGCCGTCAGCGCGGCTCGACCGGGATCCGTACCGTGATCCGGGTCGGGCCGCCGGCCGGGCTGCGCACGTCGAGCCGGGCGTCGACGGCGTCGAGCCGGTCGATGATCCCGCGCAGGCCGGTGCCCCGGGCCGGGTCGGCGCCCCCGGCACCGTCGTCGGTGACGTCGATCCGCAGGGTGTCGCCGGACTGATCGAACGTCACCGCCCCCGCGCTGGCGCCGCTGTGCTTCGCCACGTTGGCCAGGGCCTCGGCCACCGCGAAGTACGCCGCGGTCTGCGCCGCCAGCGGGAGGTCCGCGGGCGGCTCGCCGGTCACGGTCACCGGCACGGCCAGGTCGAGGACCAGCGCGCGGACGGCGGCACCGAGACCACGGTCGGCGAGGACCGCCGGGTGGATGCTGTGCATGACCGTACGCAGGTCGTCGAGCGCGGCGGTCGCGGTGGTCCGCGCCTCCTCCACCAGTCGCGCCGCACCGTCGATGTCGCGGCGCAGCAGGTCACCGGCCAGACCGAGGGTCAGCGCCAGGGAGACCAGCCGGGCCTGGGCGCCGTCGTGCAGGTCGCGTTCGACCCGCTTGAGTTCGGCCGCCTGGCGTTCCACCGCGCCGCGGCGGGACCGGGACAGCACCGCCACCCGTTCGGCGAGTTCCCGCTCCCGGCTGCCGGGCGGCCGGCTGAGCAGCCAGGCGTGCAGCCCGATGATCACCGACACCCCGAGCAGGGTCCAGGCCGGCCAGAAGTACCCGCCGCCGGTCAGCACCCAGACGGTGAGGTCGACGGTCACCAGCAGGCCACCGCCGGCGGCGTCGAGGGCGAGCCGGCGCCGCCGGCCGGCCGGCACCCGCAGCGCGCGGAGGAGCAGGAACTCGCCGAGCAGCACGGTGCCGACGGCGAAGTACACCCAGCGTGGCCAGAACCCGGCCCGGCCGGTGACCAGCCAGGCGGCCGTGGCCGCGACGCAGAGCGTCCCGGCCACGGTCGTGCGGATCGCGGCGCCGGTCATCGACCTGGCCGGTAGGTGATCCGCCGGAGCAACGTCTCGGCCGGACCCCGGTGGCCGTAGGCGCTCATCAACCAGGCGGCGCCGAGGGAGACCAGCCAGACCGCGACCGCCGCCCCGACGGCGGCGTACGTGTCGTCCAGGTGCAGCGCCCACGGTGCGAACAGGAGAAGCCAGGCAACCGACTGGAACAGGTACCCGCTCAGCGACCGCTGCCCGAGCGCGAGCACCGGGGCGAGCGCCGCCGGGGTCCGGCGGGCGGCGCCGACCCGCACGGCCAGCAGGCCGATCAGCGCCACGTAGCCAGGACCACCGTATTCACCGGTCACGGCATGCAGGCGGGCCATGGCCTCGACGGTACCCGGGTCGGCGTGGACGACGCCGGCGGCGATCAGCGCGTACGGCAACGCGCCGGCCAGGCAGAGCCCGAGGCAGCCGACGGCGACCCGGCGCAGCAGGGTGCGGTGCGCGGCGGGCTCCTCCAGAATGCGGTGCCGGGCGGCCCAGACGCCCAGCCAGACGATCACGATGATCGGGATGACGGTGGCGGTGTGTACCGGCCACTCGGTGAGCCGGTCGAGCAGCGAGCGGCCGTACGAGGCGGCGGCCAGGGACGGGTTCGGCGTGTTGGTGATTACGGCGTCGCCACCGTGGGCCCCGGCCAGCGCGGTCACCGCGAGGAACCCGGCGTAGACCGTCTGCACGCCCCACAGCCACAGCACGATCCGGTGGAACCGGTCGCCCCGGCGCAGGAGCAGCAGGGTGGCCAGGATCCCCACGATGCCGTACGCGCCGAGGAAGTCCCCGAAGTACAGCAGCGTCGCGTGGACCAGGCCGAACCCGAGCAGGGCCGCGTTGCGGCGCAGCAGGACGCGCCGCGCCCCCGGGCCCTGCCGGCGGGCGATCTGCACCAGGCCGTAGCCGAACATGACGGCGAAGACCGGATAGGCGCGACTGTCGACGAACATGGTCAGCAGGAAGTTGACGCCGCGCTGCGGGCCGTGCGGGGTGCCGTCCAGACCTGGTTGGCCGGCGAACGCGCAGTTGGCGGCGTTGGCGAGGGCGATGAACAGCAGCATGACGCCGCGGGCCAGGTCGGGGGCGATCGCGCGTTCGGCGCGGGGTACGGGTCCGGCGACCGGCCGGCCCGTGCTCATCGTTGTGGTGGTCATGGTCCAAGGCTGGTCGACGGCGCCGTCCGGTTCGAGGAGCCTGGAACCTCTCCCATGGGGGTACCAGTATCCCGGTCCGCCGGCTGGAGGATCAGCCGTCCAGGTAGGCCAGGACGGCGAGCACCCGACGGTTGTCGTCCTCGGACGACTGCAGTCCGAGCTTGGCGAAGATGTTGTTGGTGTGCTTGGCGACCGCCTTCTCGGTGATGAACAGGGCGGTGCCGATGGCGGCGTTGGACCGGCCCTGCGCCATGTGCGCGAGCACCTCCCGCTCCCGGGGGGTCAACCGGTCCAGCGGCAGCACCCGCTGCCGGCTGTCGAGCAGCTTCGCGACCACGGTGGGATCGAGCGCGGTGCCGCCGGCGGCGACCCGGCGGACCGCGTCGACGAACTCGTCGATGTCGGACACCCGGTCCTTGAGCAGGTAGCCGATCCCACCGCGACCGTCGGCGAGCAGTTCCCGCGCGTACAGCCGCTCCACGTACTGGGAGAGCACCAGCACCGGCAGGCCCGGCACCTCGGCGCGGGCCGCCAGCGCGGCCCGCAGCCCCTCGTCGGTGTGGGTCGGTGGCAGCCGTACGTCGACCACCGCCACGTCGGGGCGCCGGGTGAGCAGTTCCCGCAGCAGGTCCGGTCCGGTGCCGACCGCGGCGACCACCTCGCAGCCGTTGGCCGACAGCAGTCGGATCAGTCCGTCCCGCAGCAACACCAGGTCTTCCGCCACCACCACCCGCACCCGCACCACGGTAGCGGGGCTCCGTCACCGTCCGGGGCACGGGCCGGCGGGTCCGCGACGTCCCGCCTCGGCCGGCGGCACGGGCGGGGAGGCCTGCGACGTCGCGCTGGGACCGGTGGCTCGGGCACCCGTGGTCAGCCGACCGTCACGGGATGCCGGACCACCCCGTCGAAGAGGTAGCCGAACGTGTTGTAGCGGGCCTCGTCGGGCTGGGTGGCGCCGGTGCCGTCGGTGGCCCGGGCGCGCAGCGTGAACGGGCCGGTGGTCGGGGGTTCCCAGCGCAGCCGCCAGCGTCGCCAGGTGCGGTCGTCGGGTGTCGGGTCCAGCCGGGCCCGGCGCCAGGTCCGTCCGTCGTCGGTGCTGACCTCGACCTCGCGGATCCGACCGCCGCCGGACCAGGACCGACCGGTGAGCTGGATCGGCTGCCCGGCCGGGAGCCGGGCGTCCCAGGGCAGTTCGAAGGCGCTCTTCACCACCTGCGGCCCGATCAGCTGCCCGTCCGCCGGATGGTCCGGGCCGAACAGCCGGTAGAACTCGGTGTTCCACGGGGAGAACAGCGGGGTCGCGGAGACCTCGATCGAGCCGACCCACTTGATGGACGAGATGCCGATCCAGCCGGGCACCACCACCCGGACCGGGAAACCGTGGTCGGGTGGCAGGGGCCGGCCGTTCATCTCGTACGCCAGCAGGACGTCGTGCCGGGCCTTGGCGATGGGCAGCGGGCGGCGGACCGGGCCGAGGTTCACCCCGCCGGTCACGTAGTCGGCGTCCAACCCGGCGGGCAGCACGTCCACGGCGTCGTGGGTCAGGCCGGCGTGGTGGAGCAGGGTGGACAGCCGTACCCCTCGCCACCGGGCGACGCCGACGGCGCCGAGCCGCCAGGCGGTGCCGGACACGGTCTGACCCTGCTGGGTGGTGAAGAAGCTGCGCCCGTTGCCCGCGCACTCGACGGTCGCCGTGCCGGTGTGGGCCGGCAGGCGCCGCAGGTCGCGGTAGCTGAACTCGACGGGGTTGTCCGCGGTGGGCGAGCCGCGCAGGCCGGTGCCGAACAGCCGCAGCCGCCAGGCGTCGGCGTCCAGCAGCGGGGTGGCGGTGTGGTTGCGGACGAAGAACCGGTCGGTGGGTACGAGGTGACCCTGACCGGCCATCGCCTCCCAGCGCATCTCGGCGTTGCTGCCGTAGACCGTGAACAGTTCCGGTGGCAGTGGCTTGCGGATCGGCGGGTCGGCGACCGGCGTCCCGGTGGCCGCACCGCCCACCGGCGTGCCGGCGGCGTTGGCGGCGGTCGCCGGCAGACTCGCCGTGGCGGCGGCGACCGCGCCCATCGCGCCGGCCAGGTGCAGCAGATCACGACGGGAGATGCCGGGTCCGCGTGCCGTCCCGGCCAACCACTGCCGCGCCCGCCGGCGGTCGTAGTGGCTCTCCTCGGACGGAACCGATCGGCTCACCGGGCCCCCAGATCGTGGTCTCGTCGCGCCAGCCGTGCGGCGTCTACTCGGCTTAACCTACAGGCTTAATAGGATTATGGTCAACGAGTCCGGCGCCCACCGGCGGTCCCGACGGGTGTCCCGTGGTGGTCACCGCCCCGATCAGGGCGTGGGTACGCGGTGGTGGCCCGGGTCGGGCACGATTGCCGGCATGACGACAACGTTCCGGTCGGTTGCCACCGGGTCGGCCGCCCGCGCCGCGGTGCTCCTGGCCACCGCGCTGGCCGTGCCGCTGGCCCCGGCGCCCGCGGTGGCCGCACCGTCGGCCGGCCCCACGGCGGACGCCACGGCCGGTTCCACGGCGGGCCGGGGCAGTCCGGTGTGCCAGGTGCAGGACCGGCGGCTCAACGAGCTGTCCGGGATGGTCGTCACCGACGACGGCTTCGTGGTGGTGAACGACGGCGCCGACGAGGAGTCCCACCGCCGGATCTTCTTCCTCGACCGGACCTGCGCGGTCGTCCGGGAGGTCTCGTTCCCGTCCCGGCCCCGCGACACCGAGGACCTGGCGGTCGGTCCGGACGGCACCCTGTGGGTGGGCGACATCGGCGACAACGACAGCTCCCGGAAGACGATCGGGGTGTGGCGGCTCGCGCCCGGGGCGAACCGTCCGGTCCTGTACCGGATGACCTATCCGGACGGAGCGCACAACGCCGAGGCCCTGCTGATCACGGGGGACAACCGTCCGCTGGTCGTGACCAAGCAGGGCATCCCGCACCTCTACCTGGCGACCGCCGTACCCCGGGCCGGCGTCACGACGCCGCTGACCGAGGTCGGTGAGGTGCGGCTGCCGGTCACCACGACCAGCAACCCGTACTCGATCGTGGGTCGCACCCTGGTGAGTGGCGCCGCCATCGCCCCGGACCGGCGCCGGGTGGTGCTGCGGACCTACGCCGACGCCTTCGAGTACGACGTCACCGACGGCGACCTGGTGGCCGCGCTGACCCGTGGCACGCCCCGGATCACCCCGCTGCCCGACGAGCCGCAGGGGGAGTCGATCGCCTACGAGCGGGACGGCGGTTCGCTGCTGACGGTCTCGGAGAAGGCCGGCCAGCCCGCACCGCCGACGATCCTGCGCTATCCGCTGCAACCGGACCCGAGCCGGTCCGCGCCGGCGGCCGGGTCGGGCCGGCCGGCCCTGGCGGTCGCCGGGTCCGGCAACCACCGGGGTACGGCGCTGCCGGTGATCGCGATCGCCGCCGCGGCCGGTGCGGTGCTGCTCCTGCTCGGCGTGGTCGGTGTCCGCCGGTCCCGCCGGACGTCCGGCCGGTAACACGGCGCCGCGCGCCGGCCTGCCGCCCGGCGTGGTTACCGCCGGCCGGCCCGATGGTGCCGCGTACCTGGCCGGCTCGACGGTGCCGCGCTCGGGGCCGGCCGGTCGGCGGCTACGCCTGGCCGGCGACCCGGGAGGTGAAGATGTGGTTGGTGTCCAGCCGGCTCCCGGGCGTCCGGCCCTGGCCCCAACCGATCGCCCGCCGGTACGCGCCGAACGCGCCGGCGGCGGCCAGCGCGTCCTCGTCGGTGTACGGCGAGCCCGCCGGCGCCGGGCCGGACAGCGGTGCGACGAACAGCGCGTCCGTCGGGCAGTACGCCTCACACATGAAGCAGGTCTGGCAGTCGCCCTGCCGGGCGATCACCGGCACCCCGTCGGCACCCCGGTCGAACACGTCCGTCGGGCACACCCGGATACACAGGTCACAGCTCACGCAGCGGGTCGGGGAGACCACCTCGATCATGCCGGCACCGCCGTCCGCTCGGGCGCCGTCCACACCCGGTCCAGGCCGCCGCTGTGGATCCGGTGCGTGAACGCCGGGTCGCCGGCCGGCGCGTCGTCGCGCCGGTGCATGCCGCGCGACTCGGTCCGGGCCAGCGCACTGCGGTACATCCAGCGGGCGTGTGCCGTCATCGCCGCGGCCTGCCGGGCCCGCAGCGCGTCCCGGCCGCCGCCGGTCAGCCCCGCCGCGGTCACCGTCCACACGTCGTCCAACCGGCTCAGCGAGTCGACCAGCCCGGTCGCGGTGCGGAAGTAGTTGCGGGACAGCGGGATCACCTCCGCCCGGACCGCGTCGACCACCTCGTCGGCCCGTACCCCGCCGGGACGCCCGGTGGGGCGCAGGCCGGCCCGCCCGGCCGGGGCGAGGTGCCGGGGCGCCGGATGCGCGCGGCCGTACCGGGCCGCCGCCGCGCCGGCCCAACTGCCCGAGGAGATCGCCCAGGCCGCGTTGTAGCTGCCACCGCCGCTGATCGCCCCGGTCACCGGCTCCCGGGTCGCCACGTCGCCGGCGGCGTACAGGCCGGGGATACCGGTGGCGCAGTCGGTGCCGGCCAGCCGCAGACCACCGGTGCCCCGTACCGTGCCCTCCAGCACGAACCGCACCGGGTACGCCTGGGTGAACGGATCGATCCCGGCCTTGTCCAGGGGCAGGAAGTAGTTCGGTTGGGCGAGGCGGGCCAGCGGACGCAGTTCCTCGGGTGCCCGGTCCAGCCGGGCGAAGATCTGTTCGCCGGCCGCCGCCCGCCGGGCCAGCTCGACCCGACCGGTCAACCCGTCCGCCGGGATCGGCCGGCCGGCCGCGTCGTGGTACGTGGCGAACTGCATCATCAGCCCCTTGGTGTGGTTGCCGTACGCGGGCGACAGCGCGTACGCGCAGGAGAACTCCATGCCGGAGAACGCCGCGCCCACCTCGGCCGCCATCAGGTGCCCGTCGCCGGTGTCCACGTTCAGGCCGAACGCCCCGGACAGGAACGCGCAGCCGCCGGTGGCCAGGACCACCGCGCCGGCCCGGACCCGCCAGGTCCCCTCCGGTCGCTGGCGGGCGAGGCCGGCCGCCCCGGCGACCGCGCCGTCGGGGCCGACCAGCAGTTCCAGCGCCGGATGGTGGTCCAGCACCCGAACCCCGCTGCGGAGCACCTTCCGGCGCATCCGGCGCAGGTACTCGGGTCCCTGCAACGAGCCGCGTCGCTGCACCCCGTGCTCGTCGACCGGGAACGGGTAACCCCAGTCGGCCAACTGCTCGACCCGGCGCCACGTCTCGTCGAGGACCCGCAGGCTCCAGGCCGGGTCGGTGAGCTGACCGGCGGCGGCGGCCCGGCGCGCGACGGCCCGCTCCCGGTCCGGACCGGGCGGGACGTACCAGAGGTTGTTCCCACCGGCGGCCGCGGCCCCGCTGGTGCCGCAGTAGCCCTTGTCCGCGAGCACCACCCTGGCCCCGGCGGCGGCCGCCGCGACGGCCGCCCAGGTCCCGGCGGGGCCACCGCCCAGCACCAGCACGTCGGCGGTGACCTCGGTCGGCGCGGTCGGGTTCCCGCTCACGGCTGCCGGGCCTCGGGAGCGATCCAGTCGTCGATGCTGAAGTTCCGGGCGACCAGCTTCTGTGCGACCAGGAAGTCCTTGGTGCCGTTGAGCAGCCCCAGTCCGGCATCGGTGAACGGGGTGTCCGGCAACTGGGCGGGCAGCACGGTCCGGGCCACGACATCGGCGCCGAACGGGCCGAGGCCCACGTTGAACGCCAGATAGTCCGGCCAGGCCGCCTTGGCCTGCCGGGTGGCCTCGGCCTGGGCGCTCTGCCAGGCCCGGATGACCGGCGGATGGGCCCGGCGGGCGCTCTCGGTGATCACGGTGGCGCTGGTGCCCAGGTACCGGGGCCGGTTCTTCGAGGCCAGCTCCAGCAGCGGATAGCCCTTGGCCTGGAGGGCGTAGGCATAGTTGGCCGGTACGGCTGCCGCGTCCACGCTGCGTTTCGCCAGTGCCGCCTCGGTGTCGGTGCTGTAGACGTGGACGATCTTCCGTGGCCTGATGCCCAGGTCCGCGATCGTGCCGAGCAGGTACCGGTGGATGTACGAGCCGGTCTGGGTGGCGATCACCTTGTCGTTGAGGTCCCGGAGCGACGTGACACCGCCGGTCACCGTGACGATCCCGGCGTCGTTGCCGACGACCGACTCGGCGATCAACCGGGTGGGCTGGCCCGCGCCCCGGGCCACCAGGGCCGGGGTGTCGCCGTAGCTGGCCAGGTCCAGCTTGCCGCCGACGAGGGCCTGGTTGAGGTCGGGTCCGTTCGGGAACGTGTACACCTCGACCTTCTCGACGTGCGCGGCGGACAGCAGCGGCAGCAGCTTGTCCTGCGAGTGCAGCCAGCCGACCGGCCCGGTGAGCCGGTTCTTGCTGCCGATGGTGCCGATCCGCAGGGTCCAACCGGCGTCCGACGCCCCGCCCGCCGATTCCCCGCCGCAGGCGGAGGTCACCGCGGCGGCGCCACCGAGCAGGGTCAGGGCCAGGACGGACCTTCGGGACAGGCTGTTCATCTCTCGACTTCCTTCGCGGTGGTCGGGTGGGGTGCGAGGCCGGGACCGAGGGCGAGGCGGGCGCCCGGCGTGCGGCCGTGCCCCCAGCCGATGCCCCGGCGGTAGCTGCCGAGCAGGCCGGTGGCCACCAGGTGCTCCTCGTCGCGGAGCGGGTCGCCGTCGGCCAGCGGCCCGGTGTGCGGGGCCACGAACAGGGCGTCCGTCGGGCAGTACGCCTCGCACATGAAGCAGGTCTGGCAGTCGCCCCGCCGGGCGATCACCGGAATCCCGTCGGCGCCCCGGTCGAAGACGTTCGTCGGGCAGGCTTCGACGCAGCGGTCGCAGCTGATGCAGCGGGTGGGTGAGACCAGCTCGATCACGCCGCCACCGCCAGGTCGAGCGGGGTGTGCGGGCGGACCGGATCGGGACCGCTCCACACCTGGTCGAGCCCGCCGACCAGCAGGCGGTGCCGGTACGTCGGGTCCGGCGTGGGGAGGTCCAGCCGCTTGTGCATGCCCCGGGTCTCCGGCCGGGCCAGCGCCGCGGTGTACATCCAGCGGGCGTGGGCCAGCATCGCGGCGGCCTGGCGGGACCACAGGGCGTCGATCCCGGTGCCCCGCAGCGTCTCTCGGCTCGCCCGCCAGGCGTCGTCGAGCACGGCCAGCGAGTCCGCCAGCACCGGCCCGCGCCGCAGGTAGTTCCGGTCGTACGGGTGGGTGTACGCCTGCACGGTGCGTACCAGGTCCCGGTGGTCGGTCCCGCCGGGGGTCGCGGTCGGGCGCAGCCCGGCCCCGCCGGTCGGCACCAGCCGGCGCCGGTGTGCCAGCGGCCCGAGGCTCCGGGCGTGCGCGGCGGCGGCCCGGCCCGCCCAGGTGCCCGAGGACATCGCCCAGGCCGAGTTGTGCGAGCCGCCGCCGGTGAACCCGCCGCAGATCAGCTCGCGGGTCGCCGCGTCACCGGCCACGTACAGCCCGGCGATCCCGGTGGAGCAGTCCGCGTCGGCCACCCGGATCCCGCCGGTGCCCCGTACGGTGCCCTCCAGCAGCAGGGTGACGGGGAACCGCTGGGTGAACGGGTCGATCCGCATCCGGTCGAACGGCAGGAAGAAGTTCGGCTGGCCGAGCCGCATCGCCGCCCGCACCTGCGGGTCGGCCCGATCGAGGGTGCAGTACACCCGCCCGTCCAGCAGCGCCTTCGCGATCACCGACCGGCCGCGCTGACTGCCGGCGCCCTCCAGCACCGAACCGTCCTCGCGGTAGAAGGTCGCGTACGTGTAGTAGGCGGTCTTGGTCACCGAGGAGAACTCCGGGGCGAGCGCGTAGGCGTTGGAGAACTCCATCCCGGACAGTTCCGCGCCGACCTCGGCCGCCATCAGCGCGCCGTCGCCGGTGTTCACGTCGCAGCCCAGCGCCCGGGACAGGAACGCGCAGCCGCCGGTGGCCAGTACGACGGCACCGGCCCGGACCCGGTAGTCCTGGCCGAGTTGGCGGCGGTGACCGGCGGCCCCGGCCACCGTGCCGGTGCCGGTCCGCCCGCCGGTGGTCAGCAGCTCCAGCACGGGACTGTGGTCCAGGATCCGTACGCCGGACCGTTTGAGCCAGGCGCGCATCCGCCGCATGTACTCCGGGCCCTGGAGTCCGCGCCGGACCTCGGTGCCGTCGGGACCGGTCGGGAACGGGTACCGGCCCGCCCCGGCCAGCTCGTTGATGTTCGCGTACGTCTGGTCCAGCACCCGGGCCATCCAGCGCCGGTCGGACAGGTGACCGTTGAGGTTCTCCCGGCTGGCCATGGCGGCCTCCCGGGCCTCGGGCTCGGGCGGGACGTACCACACTCCGGTGCCGGCGGAGGCGGTCGCGCCGCTGGTCCCGCAGTAGCCCTTGTCCGCCAGGATCACGTCGGCGCCGGCCTGCGCCGCCTTCAACGCGGCCCACGCCCCGGCCGGGCCACCGCCCACCACCAGCACGTCGGCCGTCAGGTCCAGGATCTCCGTCATGATTCCTCCTCGGGTACCGCGACCCCCAGCCCGGTCAGCAGCTGCCGGCGCAGCGCGACGAACCGGGGGTGTCCGATGGCTCGGGGTCGGGGCAGGTCCACCTCGACCGACTTGACGATCTGCCCGTCGGCCAGCAGCAGGGCCCGGTCGGCGAGCAGGAGCGCCTCTTCCACGTCATGGGTCACCAGCAGCACGGCCTGGCGATGCTCGGCCCACAGCTGGGCGACCAGCGCCTGGGCCTTGAGCCGGGTCAGCGCGTCGAGCGCGCCGAACGGCTCGTCCAGGAGCAGCAGTTCGGGGGTTCGCACCAGCGCGCGGGCCAGCGCGACCCGCTGCGACTCGCCGCCGGACAGCGTCCCGGGCCAGGCGTCGGCCCGTTCGGCGAGCCCCACCTCGGCCAGCGCGCGGCGGGCCCGCTCCCGGCGGTCGCCGCCGGTGACCCCGAGCGTGACGTTGCGCCAGACCCGCGTCCAGGGCAGCAGACGGTGTTCCTGGAACACGATGGCCTTGCGGGCCGGCACCCGTAGTTCGCCGCTGGCGTCCGGGTCCAGGCCGCCGATGACCCGCAGCAGGGTGGTCTTGCCGCTGCCGCTGGCGCCGAGCAGCGCGACGAACTCGCCGGGTCGGATGTCGAGGTCGACGCCGCGCAGGACCGGACGGCCGTCGAAGGACCGGCGGATGTCCCGGACCCGGACGGCGGACGCCGTGCCGGTGCCGGTCGCCGCCCCGGTAGTGGTGGTGGTGGTGGTCATCTCACGCTCCCGTGAAGCCGCGTCGCCAGGCCAGGAAACGACGTTCCAGGGCCCGGACGAGCAGGTCGGTGGCCAGGCCGAGGAGGGCGTAGATCACCACGACCACGAACATGATGTCGATCCGCAACGCCTCCTTGGCGTCGTTGAGGATCACGCCGAGCCCGGCCGTCGTCGCGGTCTGTTCGGCGACCACCAGGACGATCCAGGCCACGCCCAGCGACTGGCGCAGCCCGACGAAGATCTGCGGCAGCGCGCCGGGCAGGATCACCGTGCGGATCAGCTGCCAGGTGCCCAGCCCGCACGAGCGGGCCGCCTCGACCAGCCGGTTGTCGACGCCGCGGATTCCGCCCAGCACGTTGAGGTAGAGCGGGAACACCGGTGCCACCGAGATCAGGGCGATCTTGCCGGTCTCGCCGAGTCCGAACCAGAGCAGGAAGATCGGCGCCAGTGCCACCGCCGGCAGCATCCGCAGGGCCTGCACCGGTGCGTCGACCAGGTCCTCGCCGGCCCGGGTCAGGCCGGCCACCAGTCCCAGGGCCAGCCCGACGGACAGTCCGACGGACAGGCCCTTGAGCACCCGTTCCAGGGAGAACAGCAGGTTGTCGGCGAGGGTGCCGGACCGGATCAGCTCCAGCGCGGCGTCGGCCACCTGCACGGGCGTGGGCGTCATCGGTCCGAGCAGGCCGCGGGCGGCCACGACCTGCCAGAGCAGGACGATCGTGGCCAGGCCGACCAGCCGGCGTAGTCGCAACAGGAGCCGGCGCCAGCCGGTCCGGGAGCGCTCCGACGGTGCCGTGGCCGGGGTTCGCCGCGCCGTGGCGCGGCGAAACCGGGGCGGGGTCGCCCAGCGGCGCCGGACCGGCGTCGGGGGCGCGGGGCCGGTGCCGGCCGGGTCGTCAGTCCGGGCCGGTCCGGTGGGTACGAGGGTGCGCAGAGCCATCGCGAGGACTCCTCGGAGGTTCGCCGGGTGTGTGTGTTCCCGGGGTGGTGTCGCCGGGTGCTGCCCCGGGGTGTGGTGTCCGGTGTGGATACCGGGCGTCCGCCGGCACGCCCATCGGCCGCTGCGGTGCGGCGGGGTCGTGGTTCGGCGGTGTGCGACCGGGTACCTGCCGCTCCGCTTCGTCGGGGGCGGCGGTGGTCGGGAATGGGGCGGACTGTTTCCGAGTCGGCTCTGCGCCCCGGCCGGGAGGAGGTCGGGCGCCCCCGACCGCGATGGGTGGGGACGGGCTCGGAGTGACGGCGGAAGCCGTCAGGGGAGGGCGGGTGCCGGGGTCAGTCGCGACACAGCGCGCTGCAGACACGTCGGAAGTCGACGTGCCGGCGGATGATTGCCGGGCTCCTCAACATGGGATAAGTACAGGTGAGCGGCCCGATCGGGTCAATACCCGTCTTAGTCGATGGGAATTGTGGGTTACATGCCGGGTGATCGACTCGGACGATTGCGGTGGCTTGCCAATCAACCGGCTTACATCGATACTTCTTGTGGTCTCGTGAGCCGGACGCTGAGGCACAGGGCAGCCTCACGGAAGCGCATGCCCCCGCAGCGACGTTCCGATGGACCCGCGACCCGGCCGGCACCCCCGCCGGCACCGTCGCGCGTCGGTCGCCGACCCGCCACCGTGGACGGTGGCGGCACCGGCCGGCGCGAGGACCGGGTCGCCTGGTCTGGCGGACGATTCTCCAACCAGCAAGGAGAACTCCATGAAACGCATCACCGCCGTTCTGGCCGCCAGCGTGCTGGTGGCCGGCGCGGGAGCGGTGCTGTCCCCCAGCGCCTTCGCGGCAGCGGGCTGTCAGGTGGAATACACCGTCGCCAGCCAGTGGTCGGGCGGCTTCCAGAGCAGCATCAAGATCATAAACCTGGGAGATCCGGTCAGCTCCTGGACCCTGGGTTTCGACTTCGTCGATCCCGCGCAGAAGGTCAACCAGGGTTGGAACGCCACCTGGAGCCAGTCCGGGAAGCACGTCACGGCCGACAGCTACAGCTGGAACGGCAGTCTGGGCACCGGCGCGTCGACGACGCTGGGCCTGCTCGGCTCCTGGTCGGGCACCAACCCCGTGCCCGGCAACTTCAGCGTCAATGGTTGGTTCTGCTACGGAACGCCGCCGAGCAGCCCGCCCCCGTCGAGTCCGCCGCCCAGCAGCCCGCCGCCGAGCAGCCCGCCGCCGAGCAGCCCGCCGCCCAGCAGTCCGCCGCCGAGCAGCCCGCCGCCCAGCAGTCCGCCGCCGGACAACGGTGCGGCGCCGGCGCTGCACGTGTCCGGGAACCGGTTGGTGACAGCGAGCGGGGCGACGTACCGGCTGCTCGGGGTGAACCGCTCCGGCGGCGAGTTCAGCTGCATCCAGGGTTACGGCATGTGGAACGGCCCGATGGACCAGGCGTCGATCGCGGCCATGCGTTCCTGGAAGGTACGGACCGTGCGGGTGCCGCTCAACGAGGAGTGCTGGCTCGGCACCGCCAGCGTGCCCACCGGTGGCACCTCCGGGGCGGCGTACCAGACCGAGGTCAGGAACTACGTGAACCTGCTGATCCAGAACGGGATCACCCCGATCGTGGAGATGCACTGGAACTACGGTCAGTACTCCGGCCAGGGCGCCGGTTGCACGGACGTCAAGGCGACGTGCCAGAAGCCGATGCCGGACGCGCAGTACGCTCCACAGTTCTGGACCGGCGTGGCGAACGCGTTCAAGGGCAACAACGCGGTCATCTTCGACCTGTTCAACGAGCCGTACCCCGACGCGGCGGCGAACTGGGACACCACGGCCGGCTGGAAGTGCTACCGCGACGGCGGCACCTGCACCGGCATCGGCTACCAGGTGGCGGGCTTCCAGACCCTGCTCAACGCGGTCCGCGCCACCGGAGCCACCAACGTGGTCATGATCGGCGGGTTGGCCTGGTCCAACAACATCGCCCAGTGGTTGCAGTACCGGCCCACCGATCCGCAGAACAACCTGATGGCGTTCGCACACGTCTACAACTTCAACTCCTGTATCGACACCACCTGCTGGGACCAGCAGTGGGCACCGGTGGCCGCCCAGGTGCCGCTCACGATCACCGAGATCGGCGAGAACGACTGCGGGCACAACTTCATCGACCGGGTCATGGCCTGGGCGGACGCACACGGCGTCGGCTACCTCGGCTGGACCTGGAACAACTGGGACTGCTCCAGCGGTCCCTCGCTGATCACCGACTACAGCGGCACCCCCACCGCCTTCGGTCAGGGGTTCAAGAACCACCTCGCCACCGTCTCCAACTGACACGACCCGCACCGACGGTGCCCGGGTCCCGCCGCGTCGACCCGCGACGGGACCCGCGCACCGGCACACCGGCACAGGGTCAACCCGCGTACCGGCAGGTCACCCCCGCGTACCGGGAGGGTCACCCCGTACCGGCAGGGGCGCGCCCGCGTACCGGTGGAGCAGCGCGACGGGACGTCCGCCGCACCCGCCGGAGGGGACCGCGTCCGTCGCACCCGGCTGGCATAGTCCAGCACCGTGAACCGAGACCAGTTCTGGCAGTTGATCGACGAGGCCCGGCGTGACGTGCCGGCGGCCAACCCGGAAGAGGTGTCCCGGCGGATGACGCGGCTGCTCGCCGCGCGACCGGCCACCGAGATCATCGCCGCCCACCAGATCCTCTGGGACCTGATGGCCGACTCCTACCGGAGTCCACTGTGGGCAGCCGCCTACCTCATCAACGGCGGATGCTCGGACGACGGTTTCGACTACTTCCGCGGCTGGCTCATCCTGCAGGGTCGGGAGACCTTCGAACGGGTGGTGGCCGACCCGGATTCCCTCGCCGACCTGCCGTACGTCCAGTCGGTCGCCGCCGATGGCACGGACATCGAGCACGAGGCGGCCCTCGGGATGGCGTGGGAGGCGTATCGGGTGGTCAGTGGGGCCGAACTGCCCGATGACTCGATCACGATCGACTATCCGGAGATCGAGTTCGATTTCGACTTCGAGGACGACGAGGAGATGGCCAACCGCCTGCCCCGGCTGGCCGAACTGTTCGACATCGGATGACGCACTGAACTTCGATCACGACCCGCCACCCGGCATGGCATGGCATGGCATGGCATGGCCGATGGATGGCCCGGGCCGGCGCCGGGGCCGGGCCATCCGCGCGGTCACTCTCCCGCGAGGCGGGACAGCACCGCCCGGACCTCCACCGGCGCGCCGGGGCCGCCGCCGGCCCGGGAGGTGTACTCGGGCACACCGACGCAGGTGAACAGCAGGGTCGCCAGGTCCGACTCGGCCAGCAGGCCCGGTACCTCGGAATCCACGAAGGTCATGCCGGTCGCGCTGGCGCCCAGCGCGTACGCGGCCAGGTGCAGGCGGCCCTCGACGAGCCCGGCCGCGAGCTGCGCGGCCCGGTAGCTCCGGTCGTCGAGCCCGGCCAGTGGCGTGGCCGCGATGACCACGAAGGCGGCCTCGGCGGCGAGCGACTGGCCCAGGCAGATCCGCTCCAGCTCGGTCCGCAGGTCGCCCGCGCGTACCGGGCTGGACAGGTCCGGCCAGCGGTAGAGCCCGGGCGGTACGCCGTCGACACCGTGTACGGCGACCCAGTGCGGCACCTCGATCCCGCGCAGCGCGGCGGTGAGCGACCACTCCAGGGTGGCCCGCGGCAACGTCCGGGTCCGGTCCATCCGGCGCTGCGAGCCACGGCGGCGGATGACCCGGTCGAGCGGGTCAGACGGGGGCGCCTCGGCCAGCGGAGCGCCAGCCGGCCAGGGTTCGCCCAGCTCGTCCCGCTCGCCGGCCCGTTGGGCGGCGGTGCACAGCGGGAACTCCTCGGCGGGCAGTTCGCCAACGACCGCCGGCCCGGTGCCCCGGATCGCCGGATCGCCGTCGCCCAGCGACAGCAGCGCCAGCGGATACTCGTGCGTCCCGTCCGCGCCGACCAGGTGACGTAGTGCCGCGTCGGGGAACAGCGAGCGCAGCCGTGGGGCGAGGCCGGCACTCGCCGCTGCCGCCGACAGCTGGGACAGCAGCGTGCCGGCGTCCCAGTACAGGTGCCGCCAGCCGCGCTCGGCGTACCGCCAGCCGGTCCGCCACGGCACCCCGGCCACCACGAGGGTGCTTGCCGTGCCCTCGGCGGCCGGACCCACCCGGACCAGCGCGTGCCGCAGACCGTCGTACCAGTACACGCCGTCCGGAACCCCGGTCACGTCCCGGGTGCTGGCGTAGACCTCCAGCGGGAACCGTCCGCCGGCCGAGCCGGCGGCGCGGAACGGCACCTGACGGCCCTGGCGCTCCGAGGTGCGGACCACACCCGCGCCGAGGAAGAGGATCCGGCCGAGTTGGGCCGCGTCGAGTGGTTGGGGGGCCGCCGCCGCGCCGGCGAGCACAGCCGTGGCCGGAACACCGGGATCGGGAAGGTCACGCGGCAGGTCCAGGATCGTTGCCCCATCCGGGTAGTGCTTCATCGGTGGGGGGAGGGTCGCGGGATCGTTCGGGGTGAGGTCGTGCCGGACCCGGGGGTCGGCGGCGGGCACGTCCCACTCCCGGTTCGGCAGGTACGAGGTGAGCCGGTGGAGCAGCCCGGCGCCCGAGTCGAGATTCACCCCGGCAGCCTGTCACGGGGTGAACACGGGTGTCACGCCGATTGGCCCCATGTCCGAGGCGGGAGGGACGGCACGGAAACCCGGCGGACCGTACAGTGTCCAAACCTTCTGAGCGAGGAGAACTCCCTGTGGTTGAGCCGGAATCGGATCCGTCGCGCCCGGCGTCGACGTCCGGGGCCGAGGGCGGCGAGGTGCCGTACCTGCTGGTCCTGCCCGCCACCGAGGGGACGCCGCCGGGCGTACCGTGGCCGGGGCCGGACGGCGCGCCGGGATGGGCCATCCCGATCCAGATCCCGGCGGGCACCCGGGGATATGCCGTGTTCCTGCCGCTGGTGCCGGCCGGCGCGGCGGTTCCGGCGCCCCGCCAACCGGCTGCCGACCCGACCGCTCCGGTTGTTCCGGCCTCCTCGATTGCCCCGGCCGAGGCGACTGTCCCGACCGCGTTGGGTGTCCCGACCGAGGCGGCTGTCCCGGCCGGTTCGACCTCGCCCGTAGCGTCGGCCCCGCCGCCGGCGGAAGCCTCGCCCACGTCCAGCCCGCCGGCCGATCCGGCCGCGTCGGGGTCGTCCGCGCCCGCTTCGCCGGGCTCCGCCTCGTCGGCAGGGTCGTCCGTGCCCGCTTCGCCGGGCTCCGCCGCGTCGGCACCGGAGTCGGGACCGTCCGAACCGGGGCCCGCCGCGTCGGCCACCGTGCCGCCGTCGGACGGGCCGGCTACCGAGCCCACCGCAGCGGGGCAGCGGAACACACCCGCGCCGGTCGGGCAGCGGAACACGCCCGTCCCGGTCGGGCAGCGGCCCGGGCCGACGCCACCGCCGCCACCGGGCGGACCACCACCGGGTACGCCGAACTGGGGCGGAGCGCCGGTGCTGCCCCCGGGCGGGCCGCAGCGACCGTTCCCGACCCCCGTCACCCGGCCGTCCTTCCTGGACACCCGCTGGCCCGGGCCGACGCCCGGCCGGGGCTGGGCCGTACCGGTGGCGGTTCTCGCCGGCGCCCTGGGCCTGGCGGTCTTCCTCCCGCTCGGCCGGGTCGGCATCGGCTGGTTCCTCGGCGCGCTGACCCTGGTCGCCGGGGTTGTCGTGGCGGTACGGCGGGCGACCACCGGTCTGCCCCGCGCCGAGCGGTGGATCCGGACCGGCTGGACGGTGGCCGCGCTGGCGCTGCTGGCGGTGCTGGCCTTCCGGAACGCCTGGTGGCTGGTGACCTTCTGCGTACTCGGTGCGCTCGGCTGTGCCGCCCTGGCCATCGTGGGCGGCAGGCTGGTCCGGTCGATCCTGTTCAGCGTGGTGGCGGCACCGTTCGCGGCGTTCCGCGGCCTGCCCTGGGTGAGCCGGCACGTTCGGACCACCAGGCGGACCAGCGCGGTACGCCGGATCGGCTGGTCGCTGGCCGTCACCGCGCTCGTGCTGCTCGTCTTCGGCAGCCTGCTGGCGTCGGCCGACGCGGCCTTCTCGGTGCTGCTCGGCGAGCTGGTACCGGACGTCGACACCGGTTCCCTGACCAGCGGCATCTTCCTGCTGATCGTGGGCGCGTTGATCTCCACCGCCGCGGTCTACACGCTGTCCGCCCCGCCCGATCTGTCGACCGTGGACAAGCCCGGCGTACACCGGCTCCGGATCCTGGAATGGGCGCTGCCCATCGCGGCGCTCACCCTGCTGTTCGCCGGCTTCGTCGCGGTGCAGTTCACCGTGCTGTTCGGCGGTGAGCGGCACGTGCTGCGGACCGCCGGCCTGAGCTACGCCGAGTACGCCCGCAGCGGCTTCTGGCAGCTGGTGACGGTCACCCTGCTGACGCTGGCGGTGCTGGGTGGCGTCACCCGGTGGGCGCGTCGGGACCGCCCGGTCGAACGGCTCGTCCTGCGGCTCCTGCTCGGCCTGCTCAGCACGCTGAGCGTGGTGATCGTGGTGTCGGCGCTGTCCCGGATGTACACGTACCAGAAGGTCTACAGCTTCACCGGCGAGCGCATCTTCGTGATGGCGTTCGAGCTGCTGCTCGGGGCCATCTTCCTCATGATCATGGCGGCGGGCCTGCGCTGGCGGGGCGGCTGGATTCCCCGGCTGACCGTCGCGCTCACCGTGCTGATGCTGCTCGGCCTCGCCGTGCTCAACCCCGAGGACTACGCGGCCCGTCGGAACATCGCCCGCTACGAGCAGACCGGCAAGATCGACGCATGGTATCTGCGGGCACTGTCCGCCGACGCCACCCCGGCGCTCGCCGGGCTGCCCGACCCGGTCCGGCGCTGCACCCTGAGCTGGATCCACGACGACCTGGCCGACCCCGACCCGTGGTACGCCTGGAACCTGGGCCGGTCCCGCGCCCGGGCCACCCTCGACCGGCTCGGACCGGGTTCGGTCGGCGGTCCCAAGGACTGCCGGCGGGCCGACCAGTTCGACCTGCCGAAGGGCCGCTGACCGCCAGCGCCGTCGAGTCGGAGGTGGGCAAGAGATAGATAGACGACGATAATCGTCGGTGTCGATCCGTTGCGGTGGTCCGGTCGCGAACCCCGCCTACGAAGGGAAGCCGACGATGAGATCCGGTCGTCTCCGCGCGGTTCTGACCGCGCTGCTGGCCGCGGTGGCGGTGCTGTCCGCGCCGGGCACCGCGCACGCCGCCATCAGCCAGCCGTTCTCCGCCGACTCCGGCGACCAGTGCCGGTACGGCCTCACCAGCGGCAGCCTCGGCTGGCAGTACGGCACGACCTCGCCGCTGCCGCTGTACCGGGTCGACGTGACCGGCCGACTCGCCGACCGGCCGCTGCCCAGCGACCCGGCCACCGCCTGCCGGGACGACGGTTACAACAGCAGCGCGCTGTTCGTCGCCTACGCCGGCACGGTCGAGGTCGACCGGCAGGTCCGTACCGTCGACAACGGCGTCCTCGCGTTCTCGTTCACCCTCGGCGCCAAGGCGTACTCGGCCGGCCTCACCCGCGTGGTGGTGCAGGTCTGCCGGAACCCGATCCGCACGCTCCCGCCCTCGTACTGCGGTAGCCCGGTGACCTACCTGCCGCCGCCGGTCGCCTGACCGGCGCCCACCTCCGCGAGGTCCCGATCCCGCTGAGGCGGGTCCGCCGGCCTCCGCCGGCTCCGCCGTTCCGCTGCCGAACCTCGCAGCGGAACGGCGACGGGCCGGGTCAGGTGCGGTGGAGGGCGGCGATGGTCTCCACCAGGTCGTGCTGACCGATCGGGCCGACCGGCGCGCCCCCCACGGCCTCGCTCATCGCCTTGGCCAGTTGCACCCGGCGGAGCACCTCGCGCAGGTCGGCCCCGGTCATCCCGGCGGTCCGGGCCGCCAGGCCGGCCGGGTCGACATCGTCGGCGAACATCCGGAACGGCGGCACCTCGTGCCGTTCGATGAGGTCCCGGATCATCCTGGTCAGGATCGCGGCCCGCCCCGCCTCGTCGGGCAACGGGATGGCGAGCTTCACGTCGAACCGGCCCGACCGGATCAGCGAGGCGTCCACCCGCTGCGGGAAGTTCGTCGTGGCCACCACGATGACGTTCGGGTTCGCCTCGATCAGCGTGTTCATCTCCTGCTTGAAGATGCCGGCCACGGCGTTGACCGCCTGGCTGGCGGCGTCACCGCCGGCTCCGGCGTAGCTGATGATGCTGTCGAACTCGTCGAAGAGCATGACCGTCGGCTCCCGCCAGCGGCGGGCGTCCCGGAAGATCTGCTTGATGTTGCGTTCGGAACCGCCGAGCCACTTGTCCAGAATCTCCGGGGTACGGATCTCCCGGAACACCGCGCCGATCTCGTTGGCCAGCGCCCGGGCCAGCATGGTCTTGCCGGTGCCCGGCGGGCCGTACAAGAGGATGCCCTGCGGCCGGCGGGCGCCCCACCGGGCCATCACCTCGGGATGCGCGAACGATACGGCGATCTCGCGGAACTGCGCGACCACGTCGTCGAGGCCGCCGACCTGATCGAGGGTCACATCGGCGGACTGGGGGACCGCGACCGGTGCGGGACGCGGCCGGGAGACCGGGAGGTCACCCAGCACGTACCGCCGGCCGCGCAGCGCCCGAGGTTCCGGACCGTCGCCGACGAGTTCCCGAACCACCTGAAGGACCAGCTCGAACGCGCTGCGCAGGTGGGCCGGCGTGATCGTGTCGACCGGTACGGCGGTCCGGACGACGACCACCGAGCCACCCCGCTCGGCGTACCGCACGACGGGTTCCAGGCCCAGGCCCGCGGCCTCGCGCAGCACCGCGGCGCCGGCCGCGTCGGTCTGGCTGGTCGATTCGACCCGGTTGGTCGGGCCGGTGCGGTCGTCCCCCTCCGCACGGTTGCCCTCCTCGGCGTGGTCGTCCGGCTCGGCGCGGTCGTCCGACTCGGCGCGGTCGTCCGACTCGGCGCCGCCGGGCGTCGTCGACGGCGGGGCGGCCAGCCCGAGCCGGCGGGACGCCTCGACCACCACCCGGCCCGCGCCGGCCAGCACCCGCGCGGCCGACGGATCCGCGCCGGCCAGCCGGCGGGCCAGCAGCAAACCCACCGGTCCCGCGCCGACCAGCAGCCACGCCGCCGGGTTGTCCAGCGGTCTGAAGCCGGAACCGGCGGTACGGATCTCCGCCTCGAACCGGTGCCACGGCTGACCGTCCTCGGTGTCCCGCCGGACCGCCAGCCGGACCCGCCGCACCGGAGCGGGGAAGTCGGTGCCGTCGAACAGCTCGACGGGACCGGTCCGGACCGCCGCGAGCAGACCCGCCGGGTCGACGATCGTGACCTGGGCCCCGAACCGGGTGAAGGACTCGGCGGGCGGTCGGAGCGGACAAGGCTGTTCCGGCATGAGACCACATCCCTGGAACGGAGGTCGACGGCCCGGCCAAGTCTGGCAGCCCGCGCGCCCACCGGCCACCGGGACCGGGGTCGGGGCGGAACGCCCCGGTCAGAACCAGGTCACGAGGCTGGCGAGTACACCGCCGAGCAGCGTCACGGCGGACACCACGGTGGTGACCGCCAGCACCGGCCGGCGTTGGACCACCGGACGCCAGCGGGCCCGACCGAGCGCCCACCTCAACCGCCACCGGGTCCACCGCCACCACCACCGGGCCGACGCGGTCAGCCGCTTGGGCAGCAGCTCGATCTCGGGCACCCGGGCCAGCACCGCCCGCGCCGTCGCCGGGGTGATTCCCACCTCGGCGAACGCCACCACCACGGTGACCGGGCCGGTGTCCAGCAGCGCCAGCAGCAGGTACCGGGTGCCGAGCCGGTCCGCGCCGTCGAGCAGGGCCGTCCGGTGTGCCCGCTCCAGCAGCCTCCGCCCGGTCGGATCGAGGCGCACAGCCGGTGCGCCGGAGCGCTGCGGGCCGGTCGGCCGGAGCCGTACCAGCAGACGGTTGTGGTCGACGCGGAGCCGCCGCCAGACGTCCGCGGCGGTGCCGTCCCGCTGCCCGAGCAGTGCCAGCGCGATGTCCTCGGCGGCGACCTCCGAGCGTCCTTGGTGCCGGGCGGTCACCCCCGCCGCCACCAGCACCGTGCGGGCCTCCAGGGTGACGAACTGGAACCAGCTGGGCATGACGCGGGAGCCTACCCGGCCAGCGCACCCGCCCGATCGGCTACCGGCGACGGCGCCGGTTGGGGTTCGGTCCGCACGACGCGAGGGCCTGGGTTGGCACGGTGCGGGACTTCGGTCCGCGCGGTGCGCGGCTCGGGTCCGGGCAGTGCGCGGCTTCGGTTCGCGCGGTGTGCGGCTCGGGTCCGGGCGGTGCGGGACTTCCGTTCGCGGGGCTCGGGCGCCCGGGTTGACCTCGGGCGACAATCCGGTCAGGGTTGGTGACCATGAGCGGGGCCGACGACACGCGCGACGGGGTGGCACTGACCAACCTCGACCAGCCACTGTTCCCTGGGGCCGAAGCCAGCAAGCGGGATCTGGTGGACTACCTGGACGCCGTCCGCGACTTCATCCTGCCGCAACTGCGCGACCGGCCACTCTCGGTGGGCCGGGTACTGCGCGGGCAGGACCCGTTCATGCAGAAGAACCTGCCGAAGTACACCCCGGACTGGGTACGTCGGGTGCCGGTGTGGGCCGAGGCGTCCCACCGGGAGATCTCGTACGCGCTCTGCGACGACCGCCGGACGCTGCTCTGGTTCGCCAACCAGCGCGCGTTGGATATGATCAGCGCGGCTTGTGGGCGCTCACGAGATCCGGGCGATGCTCGGCGGTGTCAGCAAGCAGCGCGTGTATGAGCTGACGCAGCCGCGCACGTTCCCCGAGCCGGTCGCCGAGCTGGCGCAGGGCCGCGTGTGGCTGGCCGAGGATCGCGTGTGGCTGGCCGAGGATGTCGAGCGGTGGATACGGGAGCATCGGCCAGACATCGTCGGTGACGGGGAGTAATTCCGCTGGCTACGTTCCGGCGTTCGTGCAGGTCACGGATAGTCAGTCTGTCGGCCTATGCGTCTACCTGGTCGACGGGTCGGCGGGCTAGCTCGGCCGGGGTCCGCCACGGCCGGGACGCGGGCCGGCGGTGCGGCGGGCGAGCCGGGCGGCCAGCTTCCGACAGCCGGCGCAAGTCAGGTGCCAGCCATCGGCGCGGCGGCGATCACGGCCGAAGGCGGTCAGCGGCAGCGAGCGCGAGCAGCCGGGGCAGTCGCGGGCTGTTGGCGTCGAGGCGGTCACTTGACCGGCCCAAGCGGGCCAGGGCGGCCGCGTACGTCGCTACCGGCGGCTTCGGCGTTCCGGTCACACCACGCGCAGACGGGCCGGCGGCCGGATGTGTCACTCTGCCGGTAGTCGGTCCACACGCGGCGCGTGCAGCACCGGGAACAGATGATCGCGGGTAAGCCACCTGTGTACGGGCCGGGGTCGGTCGAGTCCGGCGGCAAGATGCGGCGGCGGCGGGGCATTCGTGGTTCCTCTCTAGGTCGAACGGGTGTATCAAAAGTCCTAGTCCCGTACGCGATGTCTCCTGCTATACCGACCGGGGAAGCGGCGGCTCACGAAGGGGTCCACCCCCTGGGTGGATGCGCGATCATAGAGCGTTGAGATCGACGTTCGTCGTCACGTTGACCGAGGGCTTAGGCTCGCTCCGGAAACCTGAGATCGTGTCTGTCGTGACCGAACTCGTGGAACGTGTCGACGATCAGGACCGTGTGCTGGGCGTTGTGGGTCGGGATGAAGCGATCCGTCGTGGCTGGCTGCATCGCATTGCTACCACTGTCTGCCGTGATGAGGTGGGAAGGTTCCTGGTGTGCCGGCGCGCTGAGGGATTGTCCAGGTATCCCGGTTATCACGAGGTGTCCTTCGGCGGAGCGGTCGATGTTGGGGAGTCCTACCAGGCGGCGGCCGCGCGGGAACTCTCGGAGGAGTTGGGTGTCGACGTCCCGGTGTGTGAGGTGGTCAAGTTCCTGTGTCGCGGTGAAATCGGTTCGTACTGGCTCGGGGTCCACGAAGCGGTGATCAGGGGCGAGGTCTCACCCGATCCCCAGGCGGTGAGCTGGGTGGGCTGGCTGACGAGCGCTGAGCTGGACGAGGCCGTGGGACAGCGCCGGTTCATCTCGGACGGACAGGAGGCGCTTCGCCGTTACCTCGGAGCGCGTGCGGCTTCGCCTGGCTCTGTTCCGTAGCCGCGCAGGCGGGCCGGGCGGGTGAACCGTGGGAGCACACGCGCCTGGCCGCCCGGGGGTCAGTTGAGCGGGGGCCGGTGATCAGCTACGCCGGACGTCCATCAGGTTGGCCGCGCGGCGGACCGCGCGGCGGAGGCCGCTCAGGCTGGCGACAGGACGGCTCTCCGGGTTGATCATGAAGTTAGCGGTCGATTTAGAGATCGAACCGGCGGCTAACTTCATGATCAACCCGGAGAGGGTGGGTGCGCGGAGAGGGTGGGTGCGCGGAGGGGGTGGGGTGGGGTGTCGGGGGTGCCGGGCATCATGGTGGCGTGACCGCGCCCGCCCGTCCGCCTGCCGCCGTGCTGGAGGCGGTGCTGGAGCGACTGACGTACGTCAACGAGGAGACCGGCTACACGGTGGCCCGGGTCGCCACGCCGCGCGGGTCGGACCTGCTGACGGCGGTCGGCGCGCTGCTCGGCGCGCAGCCGGGGGAGAGCCTGCGGCTGGTCGGGCGGTGGTCGTCGCATCCGAAGTTCGGCCGCCAGTTCGAGGTCGAGTCGTACACGACGGTGCTGCCGGCCACCATCCAGGGCATCCGGCGCTATCTCGGCTCCGGCCTGGTCAAGGGCATCGGTCCGGTGTTCGCGGAACGCATCGTGGACCACTTCGGTCTGGACACTCTGCGGATCATCGAGGAGGAGTCCGGCCGGCTGGTCGAGGTACCGGGCCTCGGCCCGAAGCGGACCGCGAAGATCACCGCGGCGTGGGCCGAGCAGAAGACCATCAAGGAGGTCATGGTCTTCCTCCAGGGCGTCGGTGTGTCCACCTCGGTGGCGGTGCGGATCTTCAAGGAGTACGGCGACAACTCGATCGAGGTGGTGAAGACCGAGCCGTACCGGTTGGCCGCCGACGTCTGGGGGATCGGCTTCAAGACCGCCGACGCGATCGCGCAGGCGGTGGGGATCCCGCACGACAGCCCGGAACGGGTCAAGGCCGGCCTGCGCTACACGCTGTCCGAGGCGACGGACTCGGGCGGACACTGCTATCTGCCGGCGCCGCAGCTGGTCGCCGACGCCACCAAGATCCTCAGCGTGCCGGCGGATCTCGTCGAGCGCTGTCTGGACGAGCTGGTGGCCGAGGAGGGCGTGGTCCGGGAGGAGCTGCCCGGCGCGGACGACGGGCCGCCGGTCCCGGCGATCTACCTGGTGCCGTTCCACCGGGCCGAGCGGTCCCTCGCCGGAGCGCTGACCCGGTTGCTGGCGGATCGGGTGGACCGGCTGCCGCAGTTCACCGACGTCGCCTGGGACCGCGCGTTGCGCTGGCTGCGCGCCCGCACCGGCGCCGACCTTGCGCCGGAACAGGAGCAGGCGGTCCGGCTGGCGCTCACCTCGCGGGTCGCGGTGCTCACCGGCGGGCCGGGCTGCGGCAAGAGCTTCACCGTCCGATCGGTGGTGGATCTGGCCCTGGCGAAGCGGGCCAAGGTGATCCTGGCCGCGCCCACCGGCCGGGCCGCCAAACGGTTGTCGGAACTCACCGGCCATCCCGCCGCCACGGTCCATCGGCTGTTGAAGCTGCGTCCCGGCGGCGACGCAAGCTACGACCGGGAAAACCCGCTCGACGTCGACCTGCTGGTGGTCGACGAGGCGTCCATGCTCGACCTGATCCTCGCCAACAAGCTGGTCAAGGCGGTACCGCCCGGCGCGCACCTGCTGCTGGTGGGCGATGTGGACCAGCTTCCGTCGGTGGGCGCCGGCGAGGTGCTGCGGGACCTGCTCGCCGCCGAGGCCGTGCCGAGGGTGCGCCTGACCCGGATCTTCCGCCAGGCCGCCGAGTCCGGCGTGGTCACCAACGCCCACCGGATCAACGCGGGCCGCCCGCCGGTCACCCAGGGGCTGACCGACTTCTTCCTCTTTCCGTGCGACGACACCGAGGCCGCCGCCGCGCTCACCGTGGACGTGGCCTGCGCCCGGGTTCCGGGCCGGTTCGGCCTCGACCCGCGCCGGGACGTGCAGGTGCTCACCCCGATGCACCGGGGTCCGGCCGGCGCGGGCGCGCTGAACACCCTGCTCCAGGAACGCCTCACCCCGCACCGTGAGGGCCAGCCGGAACGCCGGATGGGTGGCCGGGTCTTCCGACCCGGCGACAAGGTGACCCAGATCCGCAACAACTACGACAAGGGCGCGGCCGGCGTCTTCAACGGCACCGTCGGCGTCGTCACCGCCGTGTCACCCGAGGAGCAGAATCTCACGGTACGCACCGACGAGGACGAGCTGATCGAGTACGACTTCGACGAGTTGGACGAACTGGCCCACGCGTACGCCATGACGATCCACCGGTCCCAGGGCTCGGAGTATCCGGCTGTGGTGATCCCGCTGACCACCAGCGCCTGGATGATGCTCCAGCGAAACCTGCTCTACACGGCCGTCACCCGGGCGAAGAAGCTGGTCGTGCTCGTGGGGTCCCGGCGCGCCCTCGCGGCGGCCGTCCGGACCGTCGGCTCCGGACGCCGGCACACCGCGCTGGCCCACCGGCTGAGCGCCGACCGGTAGCGGCCCGGTTGAGCGCCGACCGGTAGTGGCCCGGTTGAGCGCCGACCGGCCTCCACCCGGCTGAGCGTTCCACCCGGTTGAGGGCCGGTCGGTGATCATCGATGGCTCGACCGATCAACAACCCAGGACACCGGCCGACCAACCACGCGGGACGCTGACCGGCGGTCACCGTCGGCGCCGGACGGGCGCCGGCGGCGCACAGTCGTTCAAGACATCGGGCCGTCGGCGCGACTACAACGGTGGGGCGCAGCCCGAGGGTCGTCGCCGATCCGTCGGCCGGGAACGGTGGCGCGGATCGGCGGAGGCGGTCGATGGAACTGGGGTTTGTCGGACTCGGCGTGATGGGCCAGCCGATGGCGCTCAACCTGGTGCGGGCGGGCGTACCCCTGCAGGTGTGGAACCGGTCCGCGCCAGGACTCGCCCGGCTGGTCGCCGCCGGCGCGGTGGCCGCGCCGGACCCGGCCACCGTCTTCGCCCGCGCGGACGTGGTGCTGCTGATGCTCGCCAACGAGGCCGCGATCGACGAGGTGCTGGCCCGGGGCACCCCGGAGTTCGCGACCATGGTCGCCGGGCGCACGGTGGTGCACATGGGTACCACCGCGCCGTCCTATTCGCGCGGGCTCGACGCCGACGTGCGGGCGGCCGGCGGCCGGTACGTGGAGGCCCCGGTTTCCGGTTCCCGTGGCCCGGCCGAGGCCGGCCGGCTGGTGGCGATGCTCGCCGGCGAACGCGCGGACATCGACCGGGTCCGCCCGCTGCTCGCCCCGATCTGCGCGGAGACCGTCGACTGTGGTGCCGTGCCCGGGGCGCTGCTGACCAAGCTCGCGGTCAACCTCTTCCTGATCACGATGGTCACCGGCCTGGCCGAGGCGATGCACTTCGCCGACCGCGTCGGAGTGGACCTGCGGACGCTGGTGACGGTGCTCGACGCCGGCCCGATGGCCAGCGTCGTGTCCCGGGGCAAGGCCGCCAAGCTGCGCGACGGTGACCTCAGCGTGCAGGCGGCGGCCCGGGACGTGCTGTACAACAACCAGCTCATCGCGGCGGCGGCCCGGGAGAACGGCGTGGCCTCGCCGCTGCTGGACGCCTGCCACCGGTTGTTCACCGAGACGGTGAGGCTGGGCCACGGTCACCTGGACATGGCCGCCGTCGTCCGGGCCATCGAGGCGGCCGATCCGATGCCGGCCACGGACGCCGGCGCGGCGGCGGGTACCGGGGTCGGGGCCGAAGCGGCGCCGACGGCGGATACCGGGGCCGACGCGGTGCCGGTGGCGGGTACCGGGGTCGGGGCCGACGGGGCGCCGACGGCGGTCGCCCAGGACGCGGGGGTGAGGCCGTAGGTCCGCTTGAACATCCGGGTGAGGTGGCTTTGGTCGGCGAACCCGGCGGTCGGGGCGACCTCCCGCAGCGGGAGCCCGGCCCGGATCAGCCGCCGGGCCAGATCGAGCTGCCGCATCGTACGGAAACGGGTGGGGCTGGTCCCGAAGGCGGCCCGGAACTGCCGGGCGACGCTCCACCGGTCGAGCCCGGCGGCCAGCTCCAACTCCCGGACCGGAAGCCGGACGGTGGGGTCGGCGAGGATCAGGTCCCGCACCCGGGTCATCGCCGGGAGCGCCAGACCGCCCGGCCGGGTCGCCGGCCCCGGCGCGTGCCGGGTGAGCAGGTCGGTGACCAGCAGGACCAGTTCGACCCGCTCCACCTCGTCCAACGGGCGGTCGAGATCGGCGAGCCACCCCGACAGCTCGGGATCCACCCCTCGCGGCCGGACCACCGGGTCCGGTACGAACGGCAGCGGTGCCCCGCCGAGCGCGTCCTGGACGAGGGCGGGATCGAGATAGAGGATCCGGTACCCGAAACCCTCCTCGGTGCCGGCCGCGCCGTCGTGGATCTCGTCCGGATGCAGCACGTGCCACTCGCCCGGCAGGCAGTACCGACGCTGACCGCGGTACCGGAACGTCTGCACGCCGCGCAGCGTCACGCCGATGGCGTAGGTGTCGTGCCGGTGAGGGGCGAACGCGGTGTCGCGCAGCGAGGCCGCCAGCCGCTCGACACCCTCGGCGCCCCCGCCGAACCGCAGCCGGCAGCCGCGCCCGGCCAACTCCGTCACACCCGCCGGCTGGGCTGACCGGCCCGGTCCGGTCGGCTCCGCCGGCTGGGCCGCTCGGATCGGCTGGCCCGGCTGCTCCGATCCGGCTGGCCGGAATGGCTCAGCCGGCTGCGCCCGCTCGGCGGGCAGGTGCCGGCGCAGCAGGTCACGGTCGGTCGATCGCGGTGTCGCCATTGTCGCCAGCGTACGAACCGAGGATCCGCCGGGCCAGGTCCACCTCGACAATGGTGGTGTGCCGGTGCGACGCGGAGATGGTGCCGGTGGAGGGAGAACCCGATGACCGACAATGATCCCCACGCCGGCCTGGCCGAGGCGGAACGGCGGCTCCAGGCGGCCCAGCGCGCCGGCGACGTCGCCGCGCTGGATCGGCTGCTGCACGAGCGGCTGGTCGCCATCGCCCCGGACGGCACCCGGGCGACCAGGGCGGAAGACCTGCGGGCCCACCGCGAGCGGACCTCGATCATCGACGAACTCGTCGAGGAGTCGCTGGAGGTGCTGGTAGAGGGTTCGACCGGGGTGACGTTCTTCCTCGGCACGGTCCGCGGGACGTACGCGGGGGAGTCGTTCGACGCGCGGTTGCGCTACACCCGCACCTGGGTGCGGGACGCCGAGCTCGGCTGGCGGGTGCTGGCCGCCCACATCAGCCCAGCGGGCCAGTGAGCTGACCGGGTGCCGGGGCCAGCCGGCCGGATGCCCGGGGCTCGCCGGGTACGGTTGTCCGGCGGGCGCCGGACGGGCACGCGGAGAAGGGGGACAGCGTGTCGGTCGCGGAGGAGTTGGTCGAGGCCGCGCTGTCCGCCGCGCGGGGTTCCGACGTACGGGCCGCGGAGCGGGCCCTGGACCGGTTGGTCGTCGGCACCGGCGCCCCGGACGGGGTCGCCGCCGTGGACACCGCCCTCGTCACCCGCCTGGTGGGGCAGCTCGGCCGGCTCTGGCCGCGCGGTTGGCAGCCGATCGACGTGGCCCGGATCATCGAGCGGCGTACCGCGCCCCGGCCGTACCGGCTGCTGGTGACCGCGCTCGCCGCCGAACGGCGGAGCCATCCGGTCGCCCAGCCGTGGTGGGACGAGCAGTTGCGGTCGCTCAGCGCGTCGCCGTGGTGGGACGGCGCGGGGCCGGACCTGGCCGGCTGGGCCGCCCGGGAGGGCGTCGACCGGATGACCGCGCTGCGCGACGCGGTGGACGTGCTCGCCGTACTGACCGCCCTGCCGCCGATCGCGATGCTGCGCCCGCCGCCGGGTGCGGCGCCGGCCCGCGCCGGGCGGCCGGCGGGGTCCGGGTCCGGGTCCGGCGCGCGGATGCTGGACCGGGTACGCGCCCTGCTCAGCAAGGCCGAGTCGACGGAGTTCCCCCACGAGGCCGAGGCGTTTACGGCCAAGGCGCAGGAGCTGATGGCCCGACACAGCATCGACGAGGCGCTGCTCGGTGCGGGGACGGGCCCATCCGCCGACGGGCCGGACGGGATCCGGCTACCGACCGAGCCGCCGTATCCCGGTCCGAAGGCGCTGTTGGTACACGAGGTGGCCGGCGCCAACTCGTGCGCGGCCGTCTGGTCCGACGACCTGGGCTTCGTCACCGTGCTCGGCTACCCGGCCGACCTGGCGGCGGTCGAGGTCCTCTACACCTCGCTGCTGGTGCAGGCGACCGTCGCGATGCTGCGCGGTCGGGCCGAGCGCCGGGCCGGTCGGGGCCGGCGCACCCGGGCGTACGACGAGTCGTTCCTGAACGCCTTCGCGGTACGGATCGGAGAGCGGCTGCGGGCGGCCACCGAGGCGGCCCGGCACGAGGCCGAGCGGGACGCGGGGGCCGACCGGCTGCTGCCGGTGCTCGCCAGCCGCTCCGACGCCGTCCGCGAGCGCGTCGAAACGCTCTTTCCCGGCACCACCCGGGCCCGGCTGACGGTCCGGGACACCGAGGGCTGGTCCTCCGGCACAGCCGCCGCCGACCGGGCCTCGTTGGATCCGTCCCGCCCCGACCGCCAGGTCCGGGACCGCCGCTCCCACGCCCGGGACTGACGGCCGACGCGCCACCGGGCGGTCGGGCCGCGCCGGGCGCGTCAGGCCCGGTGTCGGGTCAGGAAGTCGATGAGCACCTCGGTGTGGGTGGAGAAGGCCAACTCGGTCGGCTCGGTGAGCACGAGCCACTCCGTCGACTCCGCGGTCGGACGCGACGGCGGCAGGTCGTCGTACGACACCTCGGGCAGCTCCCCGAAGATCAACAGCGAGCCGCCGGCCGGGGCGCTGATCACCGTGTACAGCCGCACCGATCCGGCGTCGGCGATCAGGTTGGTTTCCTCCCGCAACTCCCGGACGAGCGCGTCCTGCCAGTCCTCGCCGTACTCGATGAAGCCGCCGGGCAGCGAGAGCAGCCCCCGGGCCGGTTCGATGTCCCGGCGCTGCGCGACGACGCCGAGCCCGGTGGCGGTGCGGACCGGAAGCAGCGCGATGGCCACCGGCAGCGGATTACGCCAGACGAATTGGCCGCAGGCCGAGCAGGCTCGGGGCCAGCCCGCGCCGGCCGGATAGGCGGTGCCGCAGAAGGAACAGTGCGAGTACGGGGCGCCGGTCACGCCGGACGACGATACCCGCCGGTCTCGTCGGCGGCACCCGGCAAACCCCAGCCCCGAGGAAAGGAAGGGCCCCTTCTTATCGCTTTCGGTAGAGGAAGGGGCCCCGGTTAACGTCCGAACCGCCGGTCGGGTTGCCGCTGGTCACGCCGACGGCGCGGGCGGAGCGGTCCAGGTGCTCGGGCCGGCCGGGTTGACCGGGTTGACCGGTCCGCTGGACGCGGACTCGGCGGGCATCATGATCCACAGCGCCGGGTAGATCAGGAACTGGCTGCCGGGGATCAGCAGCAGCAGGATGACGAAGAGCAGCCGAGCCGGCCACGGGTCGATGCCGAACCGCCGGCCAAGGCCGGCGCAGACCCCGCCGAGCACCCTGCCGTCGCGCGGCCGGACCAGGCCCTGACGGTGGAACGAGTCGTACACGCTGTCCATGGTTTCCGCTTCCCTAGCTGGAATTCTGACCTCTCCAGCTTCTCGCCGGACACGCCCTACCGGCATCCGGCCCGGTCCCTGAGCCTTCCCCGATCCTGGCCCACCCCAGGACCTCAGGGTCGCCAGCGACCGGAGGGACCGGCATCTCACGGTCGCCGGCAACCGGCGGGACGCCGAGAGGTGCTCACCCGACGACTGTGGCGGGACCGACAGACACGACTTCCCGGGACCTTCGGCCCTGCGCCCGGCTGGCGGAATCCGGTCTGCTCAGGATGACCCGCCCACGAGCCGACGTACCCGACATCCGAGGAGGCATCGTGCTGTCCGCGCAGTCCACATCCGTCATCACCGCCACCCTGCCGCTGGTCAAGGCCCACGGTGAGGAGGTGACCGGTACCTTCTACCGCCGCATGTTCGCCGCGCACCCGGAGCTGCTGAACCTGTTCAACCGCGGCAACCAGGCCACCGGTACGCAGCGGCAGGCCCTCGCCGCCTCGGTGGTTGCGTACGCGGAGCACCTCACCGGAGCCACGGCCGCGCCCTGGCGGGCGATCCTCGAACGGATCGCCCACAAGCACGCCTCGCTGGGCGTCACCCCCGACCAGTACGCCATCGTGGGCCGGCACCTGCTGGCGGCCGTCGGCGAGGTGCTGGGCGAGGCGGTGACCCCGGAGATCGCGGCGGCCTGGGAGGAGGTCTACTGGCTGATGGCCGTCGAGCTGGTGGCCCGGGAGGCGCGGCTCTACTCCGGGGCCGGGGTGGGACTCGACGCGGCGATCTGGCGGACCTGGCGGGTCGCCGGGCGGGTGGCCGAGACCGCAGACGTCGTCTCACTCGCCCTGGTGCCGGCCGACGGCGGGCCCGTGCCCACCTTCACCCCCGGCCAGTACGTCTCGGTCGCCGTCGACCTGGGGCCGGACGACCGTCAGGTCCGGCAGTACAGCCTGTCCGGCCGGCCCGGAGCCGACCACCTGCGGATAACCGTCAAGTACGTCCGGGCCACCGCCACGGGTCCCGCTGGCGCCGTGTCAGCCGTGCTGGCCGGATTGTCCGCCGGAGACACCCTGCGGATCAGCCCGCCCTTCGGCGAGGTGAGCGCAGTACCCGGGACCGGCCCGCTGCTGCTGGTCAGCGCGGGCATCGGCGTCACCCCGGCGATCAGCGCCCTGGAACACCTGGCCGCCGCCGACCCGGCCCGCCGGGTGGTGCTGGTACACGCCGACCGCAACGCGGCGGCGCAGCCCCTGCGCGCCCAGCTCCGGCGGCTGATCGACGAACTGCCGAACCTGGAGGTCCAGCTCTGGTACGAGGACGGCTCGGGTGACGGTGAAGGTTCCGGCTCCGGTTACGGGGACCTGCCGGCCACGGTGAAGACCGGTCTGGTCGATCCGGCGGCGATCCCGGTCGACCCGGGGGTCCAGGTACACCTGTGTGGTCCGGTGGCGTTCATGGCAGCCGTCCGGCGCGGGCTGATCGCCCGTGGCGTACCGGCGGCGGACATCGGCTACGAGGTCTTCGGCCCCGGCATGCTCAGCCCCGACGCCTGAGCCGCGGCTTTCGTCTGGATCACGCTCGGTCTGGACCCGGTGTTCGCGCTGGATCGTGTTCGCGCTGGATCGTGTTCGCGCTGGATCGTGTTCGCGCTGGATCGGGGGGGGCTGTGTTTCCACCACGGGTGGAAGAGAACAACAACCCCCCGGCCTCGCGGCACCATCTCCCTCGACCCACCCGGCCAGG